>NZ_JBBEOI010000292.1 GCF_037860755.1 Aquipuribacter hungaricus
CCCCCAGACCCCACCCCCCACAGACCGCACCGGAGGCCGCTGATGCACGCGCTCGTCGTCGACGACTCCCGGGCGATGCGCCGCATCGTGTCCGGGATCCTGTCCACCCTCGCGTTCGAGACCGTCGAGGCCGACAACGGCGCCTCGGCGCTCACCGAGCTCGAACGGCTCACCGCGGCCGGCACCGTCCCGGCGCTGGCCTGCATCGACTGGAACATGCCGGTCATGGACGGCCTGGAGCTGGTGTCCGCCGTCCGCGCCGAGCGTCGCTGGCGCGACATCACGCTCATGATGGTGACCACGGAGAGCGAGCACGGGCAGATCGTCCGGGCGCTCGCCGCCGGGGCCCACGAGTACCTCATCAAGCCCTTCACGGCCGACGCCATGGAGGACAAGCTCCGCTACCTCGGCCTGGTCCCCGCGGGGGTCGGCGCGTGAGCACCGGCACCGACGAGAGCACCTCGCCGGCCGGGACCCTCGGGACCACCGGCACCCTCGAGGGCCCGGAGGCGTTCGTCGGCACCGAGGTGCTCGTCGAGCTGGCCCAGGCGGTGTGGGCGTCCTTCGTCGACGACGAGGTCCCGCTCATGGACCTGGGCCCGTGGGCCCCCGAGCCCGACGGCACGCCCGTCGTCGTCGGCCGCGTCACCATCCAGGGCTCGGCCGCCGGCGTCCTGTCGGTGCACCTGCCTGCGCCGGCCGCGGCCGAGGCCGCGGCCCGGATGTTCGACATCGACCCCGCCGTGGTCGTCCCCGAGGACATCCACGACGCCACCGGCGAGATCGCCAACATGGTGGGCGGCAACGTCAAGGCGATGCTCCCCGGGGAGCACCGGCTCGGCCTCCCGTCCGTCACCACCGGGGCCGACGGCCCCGCCCTGGACGAGGCGCTCGCCTCGGCCACCCTGCTGTGGGGCGAGCACGTGCTGCTCGTCACCCTCGACCGAGCTGCTGGAGGTAGCCCGTCATGAAGGTCCTCGTCGTCGACGACTCGCGCGTCATGCGCCAGATCGTCGTCCGCACCCTGCGCCAGGCCGGCTTCGACGGCCTCGACATCGTCGAGGCGACCAACGGGGCCGAGGGCCTCGACGTCGTCGCCTCGGAGGGCCCCGACATGGTGCTCTCCGACTGGAACATGCCCGAGATGACGGGCATCGACTTCCTCACCAACCTGCGCGCGCGGGGCGACTCCACGCCGTTCGGGTTCGTCACCTCCGAGGGCTCGCCCGAGATGCGCGAGCGCGCCGCCGGCGCGGGCGCCCTGTTCCTCATCGCCAAGCCGTTCAGCGCCGACACCTTCGCCGACACGCTCTCGCCGATCCTCGGCTGAGCCTCAGCACCCGCACCACCCCCCACCCCGGCCGTCCCCGGCCACCCGACCCCGTCCCTGACAGGAGCACCGCCGTGGCGTTCGTCATCGCCCCCACCGTCCCCGTCCCCCACCTCAAGGCGGTCCGCGACCTGCTCGGCGACCTGACCGGCAAGGACATCGAGCTCAGCGGCGGCGCCGACCCGGTCGGTGTCGGCGGCGACTCCGGCTCGGTCGTCGGGCTGTACGTCGACGCCGAGCTGCGCAGCCGCGCGGTCATCGCCTTCGACCTGCCGCTGGCCGCCTACAGCGGCGCGGCGCTCGGCCTCGTGCCGGCGGCCGCCGCGCAGGACGCCATCGAGGCGGGCGAGCTGCCGGCCTCGCTCAACGAGAACTGCTACGAGGTCCTCAACATCATGGCCTCGCTGTTCAACCTGCCGAAGGCGCCGCACCTCAAGCTGTATGCGACGTTCTCCGGCTCGGAGCCGCTGCGCCCCGACGTCCGCGAGCTCGCCGTCCGGACCGCCCCGCGCGACGACATCAGCATCGAGATCGCCCGCTACGGCGCCGGCCGGATGTCGGTCGTCGTCGTCCCCTGAGCCCCGTCCCTCTGAGCCCGTCCCCTCCGCTGACGCCGCTCTGACATCGCCATGACATCAGAGGGGTTGACTCTGACGTCACTATGACGCCACCATGGCGTCATGGAGCTCAGCCCGTTCGTCGACAGCCTCCGCCACGACCTCGCCGCCGCCGCGGGGGCGGTCGGCGGGGGGAGCCGCGCCGACGGTGCCCCTGACGAGGTCCGGGCCGCCGCGGAGCGGCTGCTCTTCGCGCTCGACCCGTCGGTCCGCCTGGTCCTGCTCGACGCCCTCGGGCAGGCCGCCGCCGAGGTGGGGGCGCAGCTGGACGACGCCGCCGTCGAGGTCCGCCTGCGCGGCCGCGAGCCCGAGCTCGTCGTCCTGCGCACGGACCCCGCCTGGTCGGGGCCGCCCGGTGGGGCCCCGCCCGTGCCGCCGCAGTTCCCCGTGCCGCCCGCGGCGCCGGTCCTGCCTGTACCCCCCGTGCCGCCGGTCCCGCCCGAGCCACCGGTGGAAGACGACGGCACCGCCAGGCTCACCCTCCGGCTGCCGGAGTCGCTCAAGGCGCGCGCCGAGGCTGCGGCCGGCGCATCCGGCCTGTCGGTCAACGCCTGGCTCGTGCGGGCCGTGAGCGGTGCCCTCGACGAGCGCCCGGCGGAGCCCGCTGCCCCCTCCCGGCACCCCGGTCGCCGGCTGACGGGGTGGGCCCGGTGAGCGCCGCCGACGACAGGCGCGCTGTCGGCGGCGCCGGCACCCCTCTCGGGGCCGCCCCTGCCGCACGGCCCGCCGAGTCCCTCGGCTCCTCGCCCGCCTCCTACCCCGTCGACGGCCCGGTGCGGCTCGACCTGCGCTCCGGCAGCGGCCGCGTCACGGTGCACGCCCTCGACACCGCCGAGGTCACCGTCGACGTCCGGCCGTCGGACTCCTCCGCCCGCTCCGCCGAGGCGGCCGGCGCGACCGTGGTCCGGCGCGTGCAGGACGTCGTCGTCGTGCAGGTCCCCCGGTCCGTCGGCTTCCTCGGCCGGGACGGCGCCGTCGACGTGACGGTGACCGCACCCCGCGGCTCGTCGGCGGAGGTCAGCAGCCGGTCCGGCGACGTGCTCCTCACCGGTGAGCTCGACGAGGCCACCGTGGCCTGCGGGTCCGGCGACGTCTCCGTCGACCGGGTCCGCGGACGGGCCCGCGTGACCACGGGCTCCGGCGACGTCACGCTCGGCGAGGTGGGTGCCGCCCAGGTGCGGTCGGGCTCCGGGACCGTCCGGGTCCGCGCCGTCGTCGGGCCGCTCGAGGTGGGGACCGGGTCCGGCGACGTGCTCGCCGGCCCGGTCGGCGGCGAGGTGGTCGTCCAGACCGGGTCGGGCGACGTGCAGCTGGCCCGTACCGGCGCGGACGTCACCGTGACCACGGGCAGCGGCGACGTCGTCCTCGCCGCCGTCGCAGGCCGGGTCGCGGTCAAGACGGCCTCGGGCGACGTGGGCGTCACCGTGGCCGACGGCACGGCCGTGCTGCTGGACTGCTCGTCGGTGTCCGGCCGGCTCCGCAGCGACCTCGAGGCGTCCGGCGAGCCCGGCCCCGACGAGGCCCGCCTGCTGCTGCGCGCCCGCACCGTGAGCGGCGACCTCCTCGTGCAGCGGGGCGCGCCGGCGGCCCGCTGAGGCCTCCCCGCCCGTCCCGTCGCCCCCGTGCGACACGCCCGTCCCGGTCCGCCGCCCGGCGCGCCGGTCCCGCCCGACCCCTGGAGGCGACATGCACCCCGTCCTCGACTGCGAGCTCGTCACGCTCCGGCAGCGCCAGCTCGCCGCTGCCGCCGTCCACCATGCCGACGCCGCCCGTCCGGCCCTCGCTGGTCCGGTCCTCCCCGGTCGCCCGAGCGTCGGTCGCCCTGGTCGCGGGCGGGCGGGCGCTCTGTCGGCCCGGTGGTCCGCCGACCTGGCCACGGTGCTGCTCCGGCGACGCATGACCGTCGCCGAGCGCCGCGCCGCAAGGCTCGACCGGGACCGCGCCCGCCTCGGTGCCGCGATCGCCGACGTCGAGGCACGCGCCCGGGCCACCCGCGCCCGCCTGGCCTGACCGCTCACGGCACGGGCAGCAGCTCCACCGCCCCGCCGGACCAGCCGGGCGGGACGACCGCGACGGCGTCCGCGGCGGCGAGGCCGCGCAGCTGCGCC
>NZ_JBBEOI010000293.1 GCF_037860755.1 Aquipuribacter hungaricus
CGCGCGGGCCGCCCAGCCGGCGTGGGCGGCGCGCAGCGTGGCCGAGCGGGCCCGGGTGCTGGCCGCGGTCCACGACCTGGTCCTGCGCCGGCGCGAGGAGCTCACCGACCTGGTGCAGGTCGTCACCGGCAAGTCGCGCGGCGACGCGTTCCTCGAGGTCGTCGGCGTCCTGCAGGTCGCCCGCTGGCACGCCCGCCGCGGCCCGGCCGTGCTCCGGCCCGAGGCCAGGCCGGGCTTCGTCCCGGTGCTCAGCCGGGCGCTCGTGCGGCGGGTGCCGGTCGGGCTCGTGGCCAACGTGGCCGCCTGGAACTACCCGCTCGTCTTCGTGCTCGGCGACGCGCTGCCGGCCCTGCTGGCCGGGGACGCCGTGCTCACCAAGCCCGCGCTGCGCTCGGTGCCGCTGGCCGGTGCGGTCGCCGGCCTGCTGCGCGACGCGGGCCTGCCCGACGGGCTGTTCGCGGTCCTGGCCGGGGACTCCGCGGCGCTGGGGGAGCAGGTCGTCGACGTGGCCGACCACGTCCTGTTCACCGGGTCGGAGGCCGTGGGCCGGCAGGTCGCCGCGCGCGCCGGGGCCCGCCTGGTCGGCTGCACCCTGGAGCTCGGCGGCAAGAACGCGATGTACGTCGCCGCCGACGCCGACGTCCCCCGGGCCGCCGCGGCGGCGGTGCGCGACTGCTTCGGCGGGGCGGGCCAGACCTGCACGTCCAGCGAGCGGCTGTACGTCCACGCGGACGTCGCGTCCCGGTTCCGCGCGGAGCTGCTGCGGCGCCTGGCGCAGCTGCGGCTGGGCTGGACCCGCGACGGCACGGTCGACATGGGCAGCCTCGTCTCGCCCGAGCACCTGGCGCGCGTGCTGGAGCACGTGCAGGACGCCGTCGACCGCGGCGCCACCGTGCTGGCGGGCGGCCGTGCCCGTCCGGACCTCGGCCCGTCGTTCATGGAGCCGACCGTCCTCGCCGACGTGCCCGACGGCGCCCGCTGCCGGACGGAGGAGACCTTCGGCCCCGTCGTCGTCCTCACCGAGGTGGCCTCGGACGAGGAGGCGCTCGCCGCGGTCGGCGCGACCACCACCGGGCTCATGGCCAGCGTGTGGTCGCGGGACGTGCGGCGCGCGCAGCAGCTGGCCGCGCAGGTGCGCACCGGCACCGTGGTGGTGAACGAGGTGCACCTGCTGGCGTGGGGCTCGGTCGCCGCACCGGTCGGCGGCACGGGGACCAGCGGGTACGGCCGCCGGTACGGCCGCGAGGGCCTGCACGAGGTGACCCGCGCCCAGGTCGTCCTCACCCAGCACGGCCCGCTGGCCTCGTGGCTGCTCGACCGCCCGCCGACCACGCGCTCGCGCCTGCTCACCCTCACCGCGCGGGCACTGCACGGTCTGGGCATGCCGTGACGGGCCGCGCGGCCGGCGGTGCCGGACCGCGGGGCCTCGACCACGACGTCGTCGTCGTCGGCTCCGGCTTCGGCGGGTCCGTCGCCGCGCTGCGGCTGGCCGAGAAGGGCTACGACGTCCTCGTCTACGAGGCGGGGCGCCGCTTCGCCGACGACGAGCACGCCCGCACCTCGTGGGACCTGCCCCGCTACCTCTGGGCACCCCGGCTCGGCTGGTACGGCGTGCAGCGGATCCACCGCCTGCCTCACGTCGTCGTGCTCGCGGGCGCCGGGGTCGGCGGCGGCTCGCTCAACTACGCCAACACGCTCTACCGGCCGCCGGCGGCGTTCTACCGCTCGGGGCCGTGGGCCGCGCTGGCGGACTGGGAGGCCGAGCTCGCCCCGCACTACGACACCGCGGAGCGGATGCTCGGCGTGGTGACGAGCACGTTCCACGGCCCGGTGGAGGAGGCGATGCGCCGAACCGCCGAGGACATGGGCGTGGGCAGCACGTTCGCCCACGTCCCGGTGGGGGTGTTCCTGCCCACCCCGACCGTGCGCGCCGGGACCACGGTGCCCGACCCCTTCTTCGGCGGACGGGGTCCTGCCCGGACGGCCTGCGACGGGTGCGGCAACTGCATGGTCGGGTGCCGCCGGGGCGCCAAGAACACGCTCGTCAAGAACTACCTCTACCTGGCCGAGGCCGCCGGCGCGCGGGTCGAGCCGCTGCGCACGGTCACCCGGGTCGAGCCGCTGGACCCGTCCCGCCCGGGGTCGGGGTGGCGCGTGACGACCCGGCGCACCGGCAGCCCGGGCGTCCCGGGGCTGCGCCGGGTGGTGCGCTCGGTGACGTGCGCCGACGTGGTCCTGGCCGCGGGCGCGTGGGGGACGCAGTCCCTGCTGCAGCGGATGCGGGCGGAGGGCGTGCTCCCTGACCTGCCCGCCGCGCTCGGGACGCTGACCCGCACCAACTCCGAGGCGCTCGTGGGCGTCACCACCGACACCGTGCCGCGCGGCGCCGACCTCACCCGCGGGCTGGCGATCACCTCCTCGTTCCACCCGACGCCGGACACCCACGTGGAGAACGTCCGCTACGGCCCCGGGTCCGACGCCATGGGGCTGCTCGGCACCCTGCTCGTCGACGGCGGCGGGCGCTGGCCGCGTCCGGTGCGGTTCCTCGGCCTGGCTGTCCGGCACCCCCTGGCCCTGGCCCGCAGCGTCTCCGTCCGGTCGTGGAGCCGCCGCTCGGTGATCGGGCTCGTCATGCAGACCCGGGACAACTCCCTGACGACGTCGTGGCGCCGGGGGCGGCTGCTGCCCGGCCGGCTGACGTCGGCACCGGGGCACGGCGAGCCCCACCCGTCGTGGATCCCGACGGCGCACACCGCGGTCCGCCGGCTCGCGGCGCGCGTGGAGGAGGGCGTGGGCGTCCGCGCCCGAGCCGGCGGGACCGTCGCCGACGTCCTCGACGTCCCCATGACGGCCCACTTCCTGGGCGGCTGCCCGATCGGGACGGGACCGGAGGACTCGGTCCTCGACGCCTCCCAGCAGGTGCACGGCCACCCCGGTCTCCACGTGGTCGACGGCTCCGCGGTGAGCGCCAACCTGGGCGTCAACCCGTCGCTGACGATCACCGCCCAGGCCGAGCGGGTGTTCTCCCGCTGGCCCTCCCGGGGCGACCGCGGGCAGTCCCCGACCGTGATCACTCAACGCGACGGGTCGTCGTCGAGGAGTGAGCGCGCTACCCCGTGAGGTGATGACCGCGGCCCGGCGCGACCCGGACGGCTCCAGAGTCCGCGACAGCCTGCCGACGGGGCGGTGGAGTGGGGCCATGCAGCGACACGGCGTCCGTCGGCACCCCTCCCGCAGCACCCGGGTCCTGGGCGGCGCCGCGCTCGCCGCCGCCGTCGTCCTCGCCCCGGCGACGTCCGCGCTCGCGGCCGACGAGGACCTGGCCGACCCGCCCGTCGAGGCGGTCGCGCCCTCCGAGCCGGTCGAGGTGGCCGAGGTCGTGGCGCCGGCCGAGGCCGCAGAGGTCGTCGCGCCTGCCGAGGCCGTCGAGGCCGTCGAGGTCGTCGAGCCGGCGCCCTCCGACGAGCCCGTGCCGACCGACCAGGGCGGTCTCTACCGCTCGACGCTCGAGCCGATGGTGCCCGCGGGGTGCGACCCGGTCGTCGTCGACCTGCCGCTGGCCGACGGCGTCACCTGGTGGGTGCAGGAGCTCGACATGGTGTCCCTGGCCGAGCTGCCCCTGCGGCTGGACCCCACCACCCGGACCAGCCTCGTCGCCGTGCTGTCGCCGGACCGCGTCTTCGAGGACGGCTCGACGAGCGCCGTGTGGGTGGTGGCCCCCTCCGGTGCGGACATCAGCACCGGGTGCACGCCCGCGCCGGTGGTGGACGTGGTGGCGGTCGTGGAGGAGGTCGTCGGCGTCGTCGATGCGGTGGCGCCGGAGGTCATCGCACCGTCCGCACCGGTGGTCCCCGTCGAGCCCGCCCCGGCCCCCGTTCCTGCGCCCGCACCCGTCCCCGCCGCTCCCGTCGCGGTCCCCGCGCCCGCCGTCGCCGCTCCCGCCGGTGACGCCGTCGTGCCGGCCCCGTCGCCCCGTGCCGCCGAGCGCGCCGCGCAG
>NZ_JBBEOI010000294.1 GCF_037860755.1 Aquipuribacter hungaricus
CGGCCCGACCGCCCCCCGGGCCGCGGTCACCCCGCGCACGCGGGCACCGCGCCGGCCCGCCCTGCGCCTGCTGGCGGGCGCACCCGCATGGCAGTGGGCGCTGGCGCTCCTGCTCGCGGCGGGCGTCAACGGCGCGATGGCGGTCGACGCGGTCTCCCCCGTCCAGACCAAGGACGAGATCGGTTACCTCATGGCGGCACGGCTGCTCGGCGGGGGCGGCGGCGCCGAGCTCGTCATGCCGCCCTATGCCGGGGGGTACTCCGCCGGGTGGGGGCTGCTGCTGGCGCCGCTGTGGGCGCTGGTCGACCACCCCGTCCGCTTCTTCCACGCCGCGGTCGGCGCCAACGTCGTGATGGCGACGCTCGCGGTCGTCGTCTGGGCCGCCGTGGCACGCCGGCTCGGTGCCGGGCCGCGGGCCTCGCTCGGAGTGGCCACCCTCGTCGCCGTCGCCCCCGGTCGCGCGCTCTACACCGGCTACGCGCTGCCCGAGGCGCTGCTGGGCATCCTCGTGGCGGGCGCGTTCTGGCTCGTGCTGCGGCTGTGGGACGACCCGGCCGTGCCCGACCCCGACGGGCTCGGCGCACGCCCGGTCGCCGCGCGCACCGGCACGGCGTGGGCGCTCGCGGCGCTGGTGTCCTACCTGTCGCTGGTGCACAGCCGGTTCCTGCCCGCCGTCGGCCTGCTGCTCGTCGTCCTGGCGTGGTGGGCCTGGCGCGCGCGGGCCCGCGGCGGCGTGCTCGTCGTGGGCGCCGGCGCGGCCGGGGCGGTGGGCGGCGTGCTGGTCAACCGGTGGGTCGAGGACGTCCTCTACGGCGAGGTCGACCGCTTCGTCGCCGCCGGGGAGCAGATCGGCCAGCTGCACGGCGGGTTCATGGCGTCCCTCACCGTGGGGCACGCCTGGTACGGCGCGGTGGCGTGGGGCGGTCTCACGGTGGTCGGCGCCGTCTGGGCCCTGGGGCTGGCCGTGGCCGAGGTCCGCCGCCGCTCCCCCGGGCCGGCCACCGTGCTGCTGCTGCTCGTGCTGGCGCAGCTGGTCGTCGGCGCGGTGTACCTGTCCACCCGGATCGGCCTGGGGGCCGGGCGGTACGACCAGCTGGTGTACGGCCGGTACATGGACCCGGTGTGGGCGCTGCTCGCCGTCGTCGGACTGTCGGCCCTGGCCACCGGCCGCGCGGGGCCCGCCGTGCTGCGCCGGTCGGTGGTCGTCGTGATCGTCCTCGGCGCCGGCGTGGGCGTCGTGCTGCTGGCCCTCGGCGGGATCGTCGGCGGGCTGGTGCAGCTCAACGTCCCCGGCATCGAGATGTGGCGCTGGGTGTACGGGGAGGACCTCCGGGTGCCGTTCGTCCAGGCGACCGCGGCGGCGGTCCTCGTGCTGGTCGGCATCGGCTGGGCCCGCACCCGGGGTGTCCCCCGCGAGGCGGTCGCCGGCCTGCTGCTGGTCGCGGCGGTGGCCGGGACCGTGGTGGCGGAGGAGCGGACCATCGACCCGCGCGACCAGCGGCTGCGCGACCTGTTCAGCCTGCGCGAGGTCGTCGAGCAGGACGCCACGAGCCCGGTGGTGCTCGTCGTCGACCGGCCGCTGCTGCTCACGGCCACCGCGTTCCAGTACTGGCTGGGCGACCGGGAGTACCGGCTCGTCGACCCGCAGCGCGAGGCCGTGAAGATCGAGCCGGGCGAGCTCGTCATCGGCACGCTCTACCCGCGGCCGCTGATGATCGGTGCGCCGCGCGAGCTGCTCGAGGTGGACCCGACGTACCGGTACGGCGTGTGGAAGGCGGCCGGCGGGCCGGTCGACCCCGACCGGCTCTGACCGGCCCGCGGCGGCTCTCACCGGCACTGACCGGCCGCGCGCCGCGCAGCCCGTCGGGTACGACAGGGCCCCGGGGTGCGAGCACCCCGGGGCCGGTGTGGCAGGTGAAGGATTCGAACCTTCGAAGGCTAAGCCGACGGATTTACAGTCCGCTCCCATTGGCCGCTCGGGCAACCTGCCGTGTCGTCGCCACGGCGCGGACGCCGCAGCAGCGGTGCGAGGATAGCAACTGATCAGCACCCCAGGGACCAGCGCAGGAGGCACAGCCGTGGCAGCGGACTCGTCGTTCGACGTCGTCAGCAAGCTCGACCGCCAGGAGGTCGACAACGCGCTCAACCAGGCGGTCAAGGAGGTCCAGCAGCGGTACGACTTCAAGGGCACCGACGCCTCGGTGCGCTGGTCCGGCGACGACGTCATCCGCATCGAGGCCAACAGCGAGGAGCGCTGCACCGCCGTCCTCGACGTGCTGCAGACCAAGCTCGTCAAGCGCGGGGTCTCGCTCAAGGCGCTGGAGTCCGGGGAGCCGCGCGCCTCCGGCAAGACCTACCTGCTCGACTCGACCCTCAAGGAGGGCCTGAGCCAGGAGGTCGCCAAGAAGATCGGCAAGCTCGTCCGCGACGAGGGCCCCAAGGGCGTCAAGGCGCAGATCACGGGCGACGAGATGCGGGTCTCGGCCAAGAGCCGCGACGACCTGCAGGAGGTCATTGCCCTGCTCAAGGGCGCCGACCTGGACGTCGCGCTGCAGTTCGTCAACTACCGCTGAGGGTCAGGCCGTCCGCGTGGTCCTGGCCGACCTGACCGGGCGCGGGGGCCGGGCGGCCCGGGCGTCCCCCGCGGTGCGGCCGGCGCGCAGCCGGGTGACCGCCGCGTCGGCGTCCTCCTGCACGAGGTCGACGTCGACGGCGGTGGCCGCCCGCAGACCGTGCGAGGCGGCGGTCACCACGACCGCGCCCGGGTCCGACAGGTTGCCCGCGACGTAGACCTCGGTGGCCCCGGTGCCGGACGGCACGAAGCGTCCGGTGAGCGCCGGGCCGTCGTGCTGCAGCGCCGCGGGCACGCCGAGCGCGTCGAGCAGGTCGTCGAACGGGACCAGGCGCGGGGAGACGACCAGCGTCTCCCGGGGGACAATCTCGCCGGACCGCAGCCGCACCCCGCGCAGCCGGTCGTCCTCTACGACGACGGAGTGCACCGGTCCGTCGACCACGTCGACGCCGACCGCCTCGAGCCGCTCCGCGTTCTCCTCGTCGGGCGGGCCCTGGTCGTGTGTGAAGAGCAGGACGTCCTCGCCCCACTGGCGCAGTAGCATCGCCTCCCCCGCGGCCGACGGACCCGAGGCCAGCATCCCGACCGGCCGGTCGCGCGTCTCTCAACCGTGGCAGTACGGGCAGTGCAGCACGTCCTTCCCCCACCGCTCCCGGACACCCTCGACCGCCGGCAGCTCGTCGACCAGGCCCGTGGTGAGCAGGACGCGACGGGCCGGGAGGGCGCGGCCGTCCTCGAGGTGGACGACGAAGGACGGCGCCCGCTCACGCCCGTCCGGTCGACCCCGACGACTGTGCCCCGGGTGGTGCGCCCGCCGTAGCGGGCCACCTCGTCCCGCCCGCGCGCGAGCAGCTCCGCCGGGTGCACGCCCTCGCAACCCAGGTAGCCGTGCAAACCGGTGGCCGCGGCGTTGCGGGGGGAGCCTGCGTCGACCACCACGACGGCGCGCCGGGACCGGGCCAGCGTGAGGGCTGCGCTGAGCCCGGCGGCACCGCCCCCGACCACCACGACGTCGTACGTCTCGTCCACCCCGCCGCCCTGCCCGCGGACGACCGGCACGAACGTCCCGCACCCCGACCGCGACCGTCGGAGCGGGCAGGGGTGACGGTCAGGCGGGCCGCTGGGCGGTGCGCCGGACGGCGTCGCCGAACACCGACAGGCCGCTGCCGACGAGCAGCAGCCCCACGGTGCCCTCGAGCACCCAGCCGAGGACGCGACGGGCGCGGGCGCGCCGCGCGGAGGCGTCCATCGCCACGGTCAGCCCGGCCCCGACGAGGACGAGACCGGCCGGGGCCAGCACGCGCTCCGGGCCGGGCGGCGTCGGGCGGCCGGCTGCGGTGCG
>NZ_JBBEOI010000295.1 GCF_037860755.1 Aquipuribacter hungaricus
CGGGCGTGCAGCCAGTGGCGGCGCCGCGCGCTCTCCAGGCCGCTCCCCCGCCCGGCCCGCGGAGCGGCGGCACCGAGGCGTCGCGCGACCCGGCCGTGGAGGGCGTCGGCGGGGCGCTCGCCCCGCTCGAGGGCGGCCACGTGGCGGACCGCGGCGGTCGGGACGACGGCGACCCGGTGCCCGGCGCGGCGCACGCGCAGGCACAGGTCGACGTCGTCGCCGACGAGCGGGATGGCCGGGTCGAAGCCGCCGACGTGGTCCAGCACGCTGCGGCGCACGAGCATGCCGGCGGTGGAGACCAGGAGGACGTCGCCGCGGTCGTCGTGCTGGCCCTGGTCGATGTCGCCCGTGCCGAGGTCGGTGAGCCGCCGGCCGCCGCGCGACACCGTGGCGCCGACCTCGACGAGGGCGCGGGGGTCGTCCCAGCCGCGCTGCTTGCAGCCGGCGACCGCCAGCGTCGGGCTCGAGCGGACGACCGCGAGCAGCTCGGCGAGGGCCTCGGGCTCGGGGGCGCTGTCGTCGTGCAGCAGCCACACCCACCGCTCGGCGTCCTCGTCGTGCGGGGCGGGGTCGGCCCCCTGGTCGGCACGCGGGCCGGGGGCCGCAGGGTCGGCGTCGGCAGGGGCCGCGTCCGCAGGGGCCAGGGTGCCCGCGGCGACGAGCCGGTCGGCCGCCGCGAGGCCGCGCGCGACCGAGGTCCCGAAGCCGTCGCGGGCACCGCCGGTGACGACGGCGTCGAGCAGGTGGACGGGGGTGGTCCCCAGGGCGGTGTCGAGCACGACCGGCGTGCGGTCGAGCGAGCCCGCGTCGACGGCGACGACGAGGTCGGGCCGGACGGTGGAGCCGGCCAGCGCGGCCAGGGTGCGGGGCAGCCACGCGGCGCCGTCGTGGCAGACGAGCACGGCCACGACGTGCACGGACCGCCCGGCGGTGGCACCGCCGGCCGCCCCGAGGGCACCGGTCGCCGTGGACCACGCCGTCGAGCCGGAGCCGGTCGAGCCCGTCGAGCCGGTCGACCCCGTGGTGCCGGTGTCCCCGGTCCGGTCGCCCCCACGAGGGCCTGTCGCGCCGGCGGCGGACGCGCCGCCCGGAGCGTCCACGTCGACGCTCACCGCCCCGGCCGGTCCGGCAGCCGGACGGCCGAGGCGCAGCCCATCCTCAGACGACCCGCTTCTTCAGCCGGCGGCGCTCGCGCTCGGACAGCCCGCCCCAGATGCCGAACCGCTCGTCGTTGCCGAGGGCGAAGTCCAGGCACTCCGCGCGGACCTCGCAGGACACGCACACCTTCTTGGCCTCGCGCGTCGAGCCGCCCTTCTCGGGGAAGAACGCCTCGGGGTCGGTCTCGGCGCACAGGGCGCGGTCCTTCCAGCCCGGCGTCGGGGCGGCGCCGTCGCGGCGCAGCGGCAGCACGACGGCGCCGCCCTCGACGAGCACGCCCGGCGGCAGCGCGAGGCTGAGCTCGTCCAGGACGCCGTCCACCTCGTCGGGGGGGCCGTCACGGTCGTCGAGGTCGTCGTCCAGCGGCAGCAGCTCCGCCGGGACGGCACGCGCCTCGGCCCCGCGGAGCGCGACGTCGAGCTCCTCCAGGGTGCGCCGTCGCTCCAGCTCGGAGCCCCTGCGACCGTGCGGTGGTGCCTCGGGTGTGACCAGCGGTAGTGCCATGACGTTCTCCTCGCCCCAGTGTCTCGTCCGGCCTGCGTCACCCGTCCGGGCGAGCCCGGGACGGACGACGACGGTGAAATTACACGCGTGTCATCTCCGCGGTGTCAAGCGAGTCCGTGCTATCCGTGATCACCTCCTCACGGCTCGTGGACGGGCGAGCGCTGTCTGCGACGGCGCGCCACGAGGGTCCCGGCGGCAGCCACCGAGCACGGCAGGGCACGGCTCGGGTCGGTCGCGCACGCCCGGTCTGCCCGGGTCCGGCACGGTCCGGGGCGGCCGCCGCGCCACGGCAGGATGGGTGCATGACCCCGTCCCGCCCGTCCCCGGCCACTGCGCCGTGAGGATCGCCGTCCTGTCCGGCGGCGTCGGCGGCGCCCGGTTCGTCCGCGGGCTGCTCGCGCACCTGTCCTCCCCCGCCGCCCCCGCCGGCGCCGCGGGCGCGGAGGTCACCGTGGTCGCGAACACGGGTGACGACATCACGCTGCACGGCCTGCGGGTGTGCCCGGACATCGACACGATCCTCTACACCCTCGGCGGGGCGGTCCACGAGGAGCAGGGCTGGGGCCGGCGCGACGAGCGCTCGACCGTCGCCGAGGAGCTCGCGGCGTACGGCGCGGGACCGTCCTGGTTCACCCTCGGCGACCGGGACATCGCCACCCACCTGGTCCGGACCCGGATGCTCGGGGCCGGCTGGACGCTGTCCCAGGTGACCGCGGCGCTCGCGGAGCGCTGGCAGCCGGGCGTCACGCTGCTGCCGATGTCCGACCAGCCGGTGGAGACCCACGTCCTCGTCGACGACCCCGACCGGCGCGCGGTCCACCTGCAGGAGTGGTGGGTGCGGATGCGGGCCGGGGTGCCCGCGCACGGCTTCCCGCTGCTCGGCCTGGACCGGGCGGTGGCCGCTCCGGGGGTGCTCGACGCGCTGCGCGAGGCCGACGTCGTGCTGCTGCCCCCGAGCAACCCGGTGGTCTCCCTGGGGCCGGTGCTCGCCGTGCCCGGCGTCCGCGACGCGGTCCGCGGCACCCGGGCCCCCGTGGTCGGCGTCAGCCCGGTCATCGGCGGCGCGGCGGTGCGCGGGATGGCCGAGCAGTGCCTGGCCGCCCTGGACGTGCCCTGCACCGCCGGGGGCGTGGCCGGGCTGCTGGTCGACCTGCTCGACGGCTGGCTCGTCGACGACGTCGACCTCGACGCGACCCGGGAGGACCTGAGCGGCACCGGTGGTCGTGGCGGCCGTCCGGAGACCGTCGGCACGGACCTGCTCATGCGCGACGTGGCCGGCGCCGCCCGGCTCGCGGGCGAGGCTCTGGGCCTGGCGCTGCGGCTCGCCGGCCGGGACGCCGCGTGAGCGCCGCAGCTCCCGCGGTCAATGACGGGGCGCTGCTCGTGGTCCCGCTGCGCGGCGTCGGCGACGTCCGCACCGGCGACGACCTGGCCGCGCTGCTGGTGGCCGCGTGCGCGCGCGCCGGCGTGCCGCCCCGCGACGACGACGTCCTCGTCGTCTCCAGCAAGGTGCTCGCCAAGGCGCTCGGGCTCTGGCACGACGACCGGGAGGCGGCGGTGCTCGCCGAGTCCCGCGGCGTGGTCGCCGAGCGGCGCACGCCCGGGGGGACCACGCGGATCGTCCGCTCGGCGGCGGGCCCGGTCATGGCCGCCGCCGGCGTCGACGCCTCGAACACCGGGCCCGAGGCCGACGGGCGCGTGCTCGTGCTGCCCCGGGACCCCGACGCACAGGCCGCGCGGCTGCGGGCCCGGGTCGCCGACGTGTCCGGCGCCCGCCCCGCCGTGCTGCTCACCGACACCTCCGGCCGGCCGTGGCGGGTGGGGCAGACGGACTTCGCCCTCGGCTGCGCCGGGCTCCTGCCGACCGACGACCTGCGCGGCGGGCTCGACGCCGACGGCGTCGAGCTGCACGTCACCGTGCGCGCGGTCGCCGACGAGCTGGCCTCCGCCGCGGAGCTGGTCAAGGGCAAGGCCGACGGCGTGCCCGCCGCCCTGGTGCGCGGCGCCGGGCACCTGGTCCGGGCCGAGGACGGCCCGGGCGCCGCCGGACTCGTCCGGTTCGACGAGGCGGACTGGTTCGCCACCGGCACCGTGGAGTCGGTGCGCAGCGCCCTCGGCTGCCCGCCCGGGACGCCCGGCGTGGAGCCCGCCCTGGCCGTCGTCGACCGGGCCCGCCCGGACGTGCCCGGGGTGCTCGCGCGGGCCGTCGCCGTGGTGGCCGCCGGGCTCGCGGCCGC
>NZ_JBBEOI010000296.1 GCF_037860755.1 Aquipuribacter hungaricus
ACCGCGACCACCCGCGCCCCGGCGGCGACGGCCACCTGCACCGCGGACAGCCCCACGCCGCCGCAGCCGTGCACCGCGAGCCACTCCCCCGCGGCCAGGCGGCCGACGGGCAGGAGCGCCCGGAAGGCGGTCGCGGTCCGGCAGCCGAGCAGCGCGGCCGAGCCGGCGTCGACCTCGTCAGGGAGCAGCACGAGGTTGACCGCGGCGCGGGGCACGGCGACGAGCTCCGCGAAGGAGCCCCAGCCGGTGAAGCCGGGCTGCAGCTGGTCGGCGCAGACCTGCTGGTCCCCGGCCCGGCAGGGGGGACAGGTACCGCAGGCCAGGACGAACGGCGCGGTCACCCGACGCCCGAGCAGACCGGCGTCCACGCCTGCGCCCACGGCCTCCACGGTGCCCGCCCACTCGTGCCCGCCGACGTGCGGCAGCACGACGTCCTCGTCGTGGCCGGCGAAGGCGTGCCAGTCGCTGCGGCACAGCCCGGTCGCCTCGACCCGGACGACCACGCCCCCCTCGGGCGCGGTCGCGTCGTGCACCTCGCGGACCTCGGGGGCCTCGCCGAACCGGTCCTGCACCAGCGCGCGCACGCGCCGATGATGGCGCAGGCCCGCCCCCCGGCGTGAGCCGGCGTCAGGCGCCGGCGAGCCGGTCCTTGAGCCGGCCGAAGACGCCCTGGCGGTGGCCGTTGGAGGTCCGGCCGGTCGGGGTCTCCTCGCCGCGGAGCTCCGCGAGGCGCACCAGCAGCTCGCGCTGCTCGTCGTCGAGGCGGGTCGGCACCTGGACGTCGACGTGGACGTGCAGGTCGCCCCGCCCGGGCACCCGCAGGTGCGTGGCGCCGAGGCCGTCGAGGGTGACTGTGGCACCGTGCTGGGTGCCGGGCTGCAGCTCGACGTCGCGCTCGCCGTCCAGGGTGGGGACCTGCATGGTGGCCCCGAGCGCCGCGGCGGTCATCGGCACCTCGAGCACGGTGTGCAGGTCGTCGCCCTCGCGCCGCAGCCGGGGGTGCCGACGCTCCTGGACCTCGACGTACAGGTCGCCCGCGGGGCCGCCGCCGGGGCCGACCTCGCCCTGGGAGGCCAGCTGGATCCGGGTGCCGGTGTCGACGCCCGGCGGCACCTTGATGGTGAGCGTGCGCCGCGTGCGGACCCGGCCCTCGCCGGAGCACTCGTGGCAGGGGGCGGGCAGCACCGTGCCGTAGCCGCCGCAGCGGGGGCAGGCGCTCGTGGTCATGACCTGGCCGAGGAACGAGCGCGCGACGCGCTGCACCTGGCCGCGGCCGCCGCAGACGTCGCAGCCCTCGGGCGAGGTGCCCGGCTCGCAGCACGTGCCCTGGCACCGGGTGCACGCCTCGGCGCTGTCGACGCGGATCTCGCGGGTGGAGCCGAAGACGGCCTCCTCCAGGTCGATCTCCAGGCGCACCAGGGCGTCCTGGCCGCGGCGCTGGCGGGGTGCGGGGCCGCGGGCACCCTGGCCGCCCTGGCCCCCGAAGAACGTCTCGAAGATGTCGGAGAAGCCGAAGCCCGCGCCCTGGCCGCCGAAGGCGGAGTCGCCGCCGGCGTCGTAGGCGGCCTTCTTGTCCGCGTTGCCGAGGATGTCGTAGGCGCGCGAGACCTCCTTGAACTTCTCCTCGGCGTCCGGGCCGGTGGCGACGTCCGGGTGCAGGGTGCGGGCCAGGCGCCGGTAGGCCTTCTTGATCTCGTCGGCGCTCGCGTCTCGCGAGACCCCGAGGGTCTCGTAGTGGTCGCTCACAGGCAGGGCTGGCCTTCCGTCAGGTGGTGCGGGCTCTCGTGCGGAGCGCTCACTGCTCGAGCGCCCGGGACGCGTAGCGGGCGACGGCCCGCACGGCGGCGATGGTGGTCGGGTAGTCCATCCGGGTCGGACCGAGGACGCCGAGGCGCGCGAGGACGTCGCCCGAGCCGTAGCCGCTGGTGACGACCGCGGTCTGCGCGAGGCTGGCGTGCGCGGTCTCGCGGCCGATCCGCACGGCGACGTCCGCCTGCTCCTCGGCCATGTCGTGCATGAGCCGCAGCAGGACGACCTGCTCCTCCAGCGCCTCCAGCACCGTGGACAGCTCGCCGGGGAACTCGGTGCCGCGGCGGACGAGGTGGCTGGTGCCGGCCACGACGATGCGCTCCTCGCGCTCGGAGCGGAGCAGGTCCGCGAGCGCGGCGACGACCGAGGCGGCGGTCGCGGCGGCGCCCGGCTCGCCGGAGCCGGGGGCGTACGGGGGCGCGTCGAGCAGCGCCCCGACGTCGGTGGAGGCGACCTCGAGCCGCTTGCCGACGACGGCGGCGTTGACCCGGTTGCGCAGCTCCTCCAGCGTGCCGCCGTCGTGACCGGGGGCGTCGACGAGGCGCTGCTCGACCCGGCCGGTGGAGACGATGAGGACGAGCAGGACGCGCTCCGGCGGCAGCGGCACGAGGTCGACGTGGCGCACCGAGGCGCGCGAGCTCGACGGGTACTGCACGACCGCGGTCTGCCGGGTCATCTGGCTGAGCAGGCGCACGGTGCGGTCGACCACGTCGTCCAGGCCCACCGCGCCGTCGAGGAACGCCCGGATCGCCCGGCGCTCGGGGGCGGTCATCGGGCGCACCTCGCTGAGCCGGTCGACGAACAGGCGGTAGCCCTTGTCGGTGGGGATGCGCCCCGCGCTGGTGTGGGGCTGGGCGATGTAGCCCTGCTCCTCCAGCACCGCCATGTCGTTGCGGATCGTCGCGGGGCTCACCCCGAGGGCGTGCCGCTCGACGAGCGACTTGGAGCCGACGGGCTCCCTGGTCGTGACGAAGTCCTCCACGATCGCGCGGAGGACCTCCAGGCGGCGGTCGTCTGCCACGGGGGCCTCCTCCCTGGGGGCTGGCACTGTCCGGTCTCGACTGCCAATCCTAACGTCCGCCGTCCGCGCCGCCCTGCAGCACGTGGTCGCGCCAGGAGTGCTGCGGCTCGTAGCCGAGCACGCGCCGCGCCCGAGCGATCGACAGCAGGGTCCCGGTGCCCGTGACGTCGCCGCGGACCTCGACGCCCGGGAACTCCGCGGCCAGCAGCTCGCGCGAGGGCGTCCGCATGACCGTGTCGGCGTTCGCGACGACGCACACCTCGGCACCGACGACGTCGGCGGTCAGCGCGAGCCGGACGGCCTGGGCGCCGTCGCGCGCGTCGATGTAGCCCCACAGGTTCCACCTGCGCACCGACGGGTCCTCCTGCCAGGACGCGAAGGCGTCGTAGTCGGCGACGTCCATGACGTTGGAGAAGCGCAGGCCGACGAACGTGGCGTCGGGGCGCCAGCGGGCGTACTGCCGCGCCAGCTCCTCCTCCAGGACCTTGCCCATGCTGTACGTGGACTCCGGGCGCGGGGCGTAGTCCTCGTCGACCGGCGCGTACGGCGGCGGGGTCTGGAAGGGCAGGCCGAGGACGGTCTCGCTGCTGGCCCACACGACCCGCCGGATGCCGGCCACCCGCGCGGCCTCGAAGACGTGGTAGGTGGCCGGGACGTTGTTGGTGAACGTCGCCTGGTTGGTCGTCAGCCCCGGGGCGGGCACGGCCGCGAGGTGCACGACCGCGTCCAGGCCCTGGTGGCGCTCGTCGATGCCGGTGAGGGCACCGACGACCTGGCCGTAGTCGCCCAGGTCGACGCGGACGAAGGACTGCGAGCCGCCGCCGCTGCCGCCCGCGGTGGGGGGCTGCGCCGGGTCCGGGGGCGGGGCCGCCCGGTCCAGGACCACCACGTCGTGGCCGTGCGCGACGAGGTCCGCCACCACCGCCCGCCCGAGCTTGCCGCTGCCGCCCGTCACCGCCACCGATGCCACGTGGTGCCTCCTCCGCGCCGCGGGCCCTGGCCCGGCGGTGCTGTCCGCGCCCCGGTCGGGGCGGCTGCCGGGCCGTGCCGCTGCGGCCGGCCCG
>NZ_JBBEOI010000297.1 GCF_037860755.1 Aquipuribacter hungaricus
GCTCGCCGGGGCCGCGGCGGCCGCGTCGCCCGCCGCGGCGGCGCCCCGCCCGCCGAGGGTGCAGCTGCCCCGGGACGTCCTGCAGCCGGGGCGCGGCCGGATCGACGGCGAGCACTACCTCGCCTCGACGCCCGACGACGTCCGGTGGGGCTACGTGCCCTCCGTCGACAGCGAGCCCGTCCTCACCGTGCCCTCGGGGGCCACGGTGACGATCGACACCGTGTCGCACGAGGGCATCCTCGAGGACCAGGGCCGTGACCCCGTGGCCTGGTTCGGCGAGCGCGGCGTGCCCCGCGCCGGGGTGCTCGAGGACGCGGTGGCGGTGGCCCGCGACTACGACCGCACGGCCCGGTCGTTCGACGTCGACGGCCCCCACGTGGTCACCGGGCCGGTGTTCGTCTCCGGCGCCGCGCCCGGGGACGTCCTCAAGGTGGAGACCCTGTCGGCCCTGCCCCGCGTGCCCTACGGCGTGGTGTCCAGCCGGCACGGCAAGGGCGCGCTGCCCCGGACCCCCACCGGCCCGCCCGCCGGGATCACGCTGGAGGAGGTCATGCCGCCGGTCGGCACGGACGGGCGCGGCCCCGGCGTCGACCCGCGCGACTACGGCAACGTGTCGGTCTTCACCCCCGTCGAGAGCCGGCGCGGCGTGGCGTCCGGCCTGATGCCGGTCGGCAGCACCGGCGAGGTGGTGTTCCCGCTCGACCCGTTCATGGGGCTCATGGGGGTGGCGACGCAGCCCGGCGGCCTCACGGACCTGGCGCTCAACTCCATCCCGCCCACGCTGGGCGGGGGGAACATCGACATCAGCCTGCTCGGCGTCGGCTCGACCTTCTACCTCCCGGTCGTGGCCGACGGGGCGCTGTTCCACGTCGGCGACCCGCACATGGCGATGGGCGACGGCGAGGTCGCGCTCACCGCGATGGAGGGCTCGCTGCGGGCGACGTTCCGGCTGTCGGTCTGCAAGCCGGGCGCCGGGGACGCGCCGCAGGTCGCGTTCGGCTACCCGTTCGCCGAGACGGCCGAGGCGTGGGTGCCGATCGGGCTCAGCGACCCGGACGGCTCCGTCGGCGGCCAGGTCAACGACCTGGACGTCGCCGTGCGCCGGGCCGTGGTCAACGCGCTGGACTTCCTCGAGGCCGAGCTCGGCATGGACCGCGCGGTGGCCTACGCCTACCTGTCCGCGGCCGCGGACTTCCGGGTCTCCCAGGTCGTCGACCGGACCGTCGGGGTCCACGGCGTCATCACCAAGTCCCACTTCGGCAGGTGAGCGCCCGCTGACACGCCACGGCGGGGCCCCTCGACCGAGGGGCCCCGCCGGTGCTCGGCCGTGCTCAGCCGGTGCTCAGTCGGACTTCTCCTCCGCCATCTTGCGGTGGGCCTTGGCCTTGACCCGGTCCGGCAGGACGGTGTTGGCCACGCCCTGCGCCTTGGTCATCAGCGAGCCGGCGACGATCTTCGCCTTGCCGTCGCGCAGCGCCTGCAGGCCCTGCTTCGCGACGACCAGAGGGTCGTCCTTGCTGCCGCGGCCGACGGTCGTGGCCAGCATCCGCGCGCGGGCGAAGAAGTTGGTGTCCGTGGGGCCGGGCATGAGCAGCGTGAGGGTGACGCCGGAGTCCTCGAGCTCCTCCTGCAGGGCCTCGGTGAAGGACTGCAGGAACGACTTCGACGCGTTGTAGACCGACTGGTAGGTGCCCGGCATCTGGCTGGCGATGGAGCTGGTGACCAGGACCTTGCCGCTGCCGCGGGCGACCATGCTGCGCAGGACGAGCTTGGCGAGGCGGATGTTCGCGACGATGTTGAGGTCGACGATGCTCATCTCCTCCTCGACGTCGGTCTCGAGGAACGGCCCGCCCAGCCCGATCCCGGCGTTGAGCGCCACCACGTCGAGCGAGCGGCCGGTGCCGGTGGCCGCCTCCCACACGGCGTCGACGCCCTCGCGGGTGCGCAGGTCCGCGCGGACCTCGAGCACGTCGGCGCCGCGGCCGCGCAGGCCGTCGGCGGCGATGGTGAGCGCGTCGTCCTCGGCGGTGACGAGCAGGTCGTGCCCCTCGTCCGCCAGCTGGCCCGCGAGCTCCAGGCCGATGCCGCTGGAGGCGCCGGTGACCAGCGCGAACGGCCGGCCGAGCGTCGGCCCGGTCAGGGAGGTCTCGGCCCCGGTGATGACGGGCGCGGGGGAGGTCGTGCCGCCGTCGGGGGTCGCGTTGCTCGTGCTCGTCGTGCCCGGGTCGTCGGTGTGGTTGTCGCTCATGGGTCCTGCAGTACCCATCCCGCGCCCGCCGATGCACCGGACGCAGAGCGGCCCCGCCACCCGCGAGGGGTGACGGGGCCGTCCGGGTCGGTCCGGTGGGGCTGAGCCGGTCAGCTGCTGGCGGACTGCCAGGTGCGCAGGTCCGCGACCTTCTCCTGCAGCAGCGCGCGGGCGTCGGCGTCGCGCACGTGCGCACGGACCTGGGCCGAGGCCGCGGCCAGGCGGGCGGCGGCGCGGTCGCCGTTGCCGGTGTCGGCGACGGCCTGGGCCTTGTCCAGCTGCTTGCCGATCTGCTCGGCGGCGTGCGCGCTGACGGAGCCGTCGGCGACCAGGTCCGCGAGGAGCGAGTCGACCTCGAGCCACGTCACGCAGTCGCCGCCGCCGTCGACGGCGCCCGCGGACCACTCGATGCCGCCGAGCAGGTGGGTGAGGAAGGCGGGCTCCACGTAGGAGGCCTCGGTGTGGCCGCCGCCGGTGTACCAGGAGCGGGCGCCCTCGTAGTTGTGGCACCACGACAGCGGGTGGTCGGCACCCATGGCGCCGCGGCCGGCGGTGTACGTGGTCTCGTCGAGGTTGGTGAGGACGCGCACGACCGGGCGGGGGGAGGTCGTGAAGTTGTACCACTCGTCGAACCGGGTCCAGGTGTCGCCGAGGTGCTGGGTGGAGGGGTGGGTCCGGTCCTCGACCTGCTGCACCGCGGTCTGCTGCTGGGGGTGGCTGACGAAGCGCGCGCCGCCGCCGGTGAGCCCGCCGTACCAGGGCACCGTGTGCATGGAGTCGGTCGCGGCGTGGACGCCGGCGAAGCCCCCGCCGTCACGGATGTAGCCCTGGAACGCCGCGAGCTCGGAGGGGTCGAGCAGCGTCGGGATCGCGGGGTCCAGGCTGTTGGTGCCGTCGACGGTCGAGACGAAGACGACGGTCGCGTACTTCTCCAGGTCGTCCGCGCTGGTGAACGGCGTGCTCGCCAGGGTGCGGGTCGGCTGCCCGGGCGACGGGCCGAAGGGGCCGCTCGTCGAGGGCGGGTCCCAGACGTCGACGGTGAAGCCGTTGGCCTCGCCGAGGGCGATGATCGCGGTGGTCGCCTCGTCGATGCTCGAGTGGCGGAAGCCGAGGGTCTTGCCGACGACGAGGACCTCGTAGTCCTCCTCGGCGGCCTGGGCGGGGGCGCCCACCAGCATGGGGAGCGCGAGAGCTCCTCCTGCGGCGGCGGCGAGGGCGGTGCGGGACAGACGGTTCACGGGGTCCTCCGGGGATGTCACGGGCGGTCCTCGCTGACCACCTCGTCGTGACGAACGTACGTCGAATTAGGATGTTGTGTCAACGAACTGCTGAAGTAG
The DNA here is from genome assembly GCF_037860755.1 of Aquipuribacter hungaricus. Classification (NCBI taxonomy): domain Bacteria; kingdom Bacillati; phylum Actinomycetota; class Actinomycetes; order Micrococcales; family Intrasporangiaceae; genus Aquipuribacter; species Aquipuribacter hungaricus. The sequence goes on from NZ_JBBEOI010000297.1 coordinate 3,586, forward strand.
GCTCGCAGGCGGCAGAAGCGACGGACAGAGGAGTCTCGTGGCACCCAGGACGGCAGACCGAGGCACTCCGGGCGCGGGGCGGCCGGGCCGGGCGCCCGGCAGGCAGGGCACGACGGGCGGCGCCGGCGCCGGGCGGGGTGCTGGTCCGGGTGCCGCGAGGGGTGCCCGCCCGGGCGGTGCGCAGCCAGGCGGACAGGGCGGGTCGCGGCGGACGGCGGGACTGGTCGGGGCGGCCGCCCTGGTCGTCGGTGCGCTCGTCGGCGGGGCCGTCGGCTGGACGGCCGGC
>NZ_JBBEOI010000298.1 GCF_037860755.1 Aquipuribacter hungaricus
CTGCCGCGGGCGTGGCGCTGGTGGCGCAGCCGGCGGCGCCTGGCCGGGGCGGCGGGCGACGACGCGGCCACAGCGGTGGCGCTGTGGACCGAGCTGCTGGAACGCCTGGCCGACCGGGGCGCCCTGCCCGACGGACGCACGGTGCGCGAGCAGGTGGCCGACCTGCTGCACCGGGAGCGGCTGGACCCCGCCGCCCGCGAGGCCCTGGCGCGGCTGTCCGAGGGGTGCGAGCGCGCGCTCTACGCGGTGGAGCCGGTGTCGCCGGAGCGGGGGCAGGAGGAGGTGCGGACGGTGCTGGCCGCCGTGTCCGCCCGGCGGGACCGGCTGCAGCGGCTCGGGGCCACGTGGTTCCCCTCGCCGACGCCGGTCACCGACGCGCCCCAGCGGCAGCGGGCGGCCGAGCGCGTGCGCTGAGGCGCGCTGCCGGGGGCCGGGGCTGACCGGGGACTCCCGGGCCGGGCCGTGGTGCGAGCGGGCCCGAGATCGTCGGGCCGGTCCACCCGGACGGGCGCACGGGGCGGGAGCGGGCCCGAGATCATCGGGCCGGTTCACCGGGACCGGCGTAGGAAGAGCGAGCGGACCCGAGATAGCCGGGCCGGGTCGGACCCGGTGCGAGAGAGCCCGAGATCGCTGGGCCGGTTCACCCAATCGGGCGCACGGAGCGCGAGCGAGCCCGAGATCGTCGGGCCGGTTCGGCGCCCGGTCGGTGAACCGGAGCACCCGTCGTCACCGCGTGCCCCCCAGGACGGGGCGTCATCGACCGTCCCGGAGCACGCACGAACTGACCCCCGACCAGGGGCCGGGGGTCAGGTGGTGCAGGAGCCTGCGGTCAGAGCCCGCCGCCGTCGGCGCGGCGCTCCCACCGCTCCTCCATGCGCTGCACGAAGGACGACTTCGCCCGGGGGGCGGGGCCGCTCCGGCTGCTGCCGCCGCGGGACGGTGTGTCAGGCACGGTGCGGGCGGGGGGCGCGGCCACCGCGAAGACGACCCCGCCGAACATCACGACGAAGCCGATGACGCTCAGCCAGAGCTGGCCGATCGAGATCCCGACGATGATGAGGGTGAGGCCGACGGCGACGGACGCGACGGCGACGAGCGCGCGAGAGACCGAGCCCACACCCCGCTGCCGCCCGGTGAGGGTGGTGGCGAACTTGGGGTCCTCGGCATAGAGCGCCTGCTCCATCTGCGCGAGGAGCTTCTGCTCGTGGTCGGAGAGCGGCACCGCTGACCTCCTGGCTCTCTGTCGGTGGGGTAAGGATAGACACGCGGCGGAGGCCGCGGCACCCGGTGGTCCCATCGGTGCAACGCCGGTGCGACTTCAGTGGTGCCCGGCCTCGTGCGCCCGTCCGGCGGACTTGCGGTCGACGAGCGTCCCGGGCCTCACGACGCCCGCGCCGAAGCGCCGGCTGAGGTCGTCGACGGCCCGCTCGGCGTCCCGCCAGCCGTGCTCCGGCGCCCCCAGCTCCAGCTGCAGCGGCGCGGTCTCCAGCGGCTGGAGCCCCTCGGCCTTGACCCCCACCAGGCGGATGCGCGCGCGGTCCAGGCCGAGCCCGTCGAAGGCCTGCACGGCGGCGGCGTGGACGTCGCGGCCGAGGTCGGTCGGCTGCCGCAGGGTCCTGCTTCGCGTGATGGTGGTGAAGTCCGCGAACCGGACCTTGAGGACCACGGTCCGGGCCACCATCCCCTCGCCGCGGACCCGGGCGGCGACCCGCTCGGACAGCCGGAGGAGCTCGCGGTGGACGACCCGGGGGTCGTCGACGTCCCGGGAGAAGGTCTCGTCGGCGCTGATGCTCTTGCCGCGGGTCTCGGGGACCACGCTGCGCGGGTCCCGGCCCCAGGCCAGCTCGTGCAGGTGGGCGCCCTGGGCCTGGCCGAGGGCGCGCTCGAGCGTGCGGACCGGGGTGTGGGCGAGGTCGGCGACCGTGGTGAGGCCGAGCCGGGTGAGCACCTCGTGGGTCTTGGGCCCGACGCCCCACAGGTCGGCCACCGGCAGGGAGTGGACGAACGGCACGGTGTCGGCCACCCCGACCACGAGCAGACCGTCGGGCTTGGCCGCCGAGCTGGCGAGCTTGGCGACGAACTTGGACGCGGCGACCCCGACGGACACCGTGATGCCCTGCTCGTCGGCGATCCGGTCGCGCAGGGCGGTGGCGATGGCGCTCGGGCTGCCCAGGCGCCGGAGGGCGCCCGAGACGTCGAGGAAGGCCTCGTCGAGGCTCAGCGGCTCGACGGCCGGCGTGATGGAGCGGAACACCTCCATGACGCCGCGCGACACCTCGGCGTACTGGCCGTGGCTCGGCTGGATGATCACGGCCTGCGGGCACAGCCGTCGCGCCCGGCCCATCGGCATGGCGGCGTGGACCCCGCTGCGGCGGGCCTCGTAGGTCGCGGACAGCACGACGCCGCGCGTGCCCCCGCCCACGATGACCGGCAGCCCCTTGAGCTCCGGGCGGCTGCGCAGCTCCACCGAGGCGTAGAAGGCGTCCATGTCGGCGTGCAGCACGGTGCAGCCGGTGTCGTCGCCGGTCAGCCCCAGCGCGGCGGCGCGGCCGTCGGCGCGCCCGACCTGCCGGCGGCTCACGGGAGCGCCCTGGTCGGGGTGGGCACCCGGGGGCCCGTCACGTCAGCGCCGGACGGCGTGCCAGTGCAGGTGGGACGCCAGGCCACGCAGCTCCAGCGAGCCCGCCGCGGCCGCCTCGAGCCGGCGCAGCGCGTCGCGCCCGCGCGGGGAGGAGTCGAGGGCGGCCTCGGGGACCAGGTCGGCGAGGACCGGCACGCCGGTGACCGCCACGACGTCCAGGCCCGCCCCGTCGAGCAGGGCGGCGGTGGCGGCGACGTCCAGGCGCCGCTGCAGCAGGTCGTCCGGGCCGCTGCGACCGTGGGCGTCGGTGAGGACCGCCAGGGCCTCCTCGACCCGTCCCATCGCCGCGCGCAGGGCGACGGCCCCGCTGCGCTGGGCGGTGAGCAGGCTGAGGACCGCCCCGGGGCGCATCGCCGCGGCGACCTCGGCGAGCGTGGCGGCGGGGTCGTCGACGAGCTCGAGCACGTCGTGGCACAGCAGCAGGTCCACGGGGCCGCGGCACAGCGTGGGCAGGGCGCGGGCGTCGCCCTGGTGGCCGCTGACCCGGTCGCCGACACCGGCCTCGCGGGCGCGCCGGTCCAGCGCGGCGAGCGCGTCGGGGCTGGGGTCGACGACGACGACGTCGTGCCCGCGCAGGGCCAGCTCGACCGACAGGGCGCCGGTGCCGCCGCCGAGGTCGACGACCAGGGCGGGGCCGCCGTCGGGGGCGCGGACCTCCAGCAGCGGGACGACGAGGGCCGCGACGGCGTCCAGGCGCAGCTCCGAGCGGCCGGGGCGCCGGTCGCGTCGCTGGACGGTGGGGTCGGGCACGCCGACAGCCTACGAGCACGGACCGTCGGCCGGGCCTGGGACGCGGCGACCCCGCGGGACGCCCTCACCGGCCGGGGCTCCCCTGGCTGGAGTGCCACAGCCGGCGCGGGGCGTCGGCGGCACCGCGGGCCCGCTTGGCGGCGGCCTCCTCGGCGAGCTTGCGCGGCTCGGTCCCGCTGACCCCGGCCGGCTTGATGTCCGCGTACGGGGACTGCCGGAACCCGCTGGCGTGCACCAGCACCCGGCGCCTGCCGCCGCCCATGCCGCCGGCACCCTCGCGCTCCTCCTCCGGTCCTCCCCCGCCACCGCCGACCAGCGGCAGCCCGACGGGGTGGGCGCTGGGGGCCGTCGGCGGGCGGGCGAGCACCGGACGGCTCGCCCGGGTCGGGGCGGCGCCGGTGACCGCGGGCCCCCGGG
>NZ_JBBEOI010000299.1 GCF_037860755.1 Aquipuribacter hungaricus
CGACAAGACCGTCCTCGAGCAGGTGCTCGGCGACCCGGACATCCGGCGCGAGCCGGGCGTCCCGACCGACCAGCGCCGTGGGCACTGAGAAGGAGCTGGCAGCCGCATGAAGGTCGAGACCTGGGTCTTCGGTTCGGGCACGTTCTTCTTCATCCCGCTCGGCGCGGTCTACGGGCTGCTGTCCGGGTTCGAGCCGGTCGGCTTCATCGCCCTGCTGCTCACCGGCGGCCTGTCGGCGATCATCGGGCTGTACCTCTACCTGGTGTCGCTGCGCATCGACGACCGTCCCGAGGACGACCCGGTCGGCGAGATCGCCCAGGGCGCCGGCGACCTCGGGTTCTTCAACCCGCGCAGCATCTGGCCGATCGGCGTGGCCGCGGGCGGGGCGCTGCTGTTCGCTGGGGTCGCGGTCGGGCTGTGGCTGTCGCTGCTGGGCGTCGGGATCATCGCCATCACGGCCCTCGGCCTGCTGTTCGAGCACTACGTGGGCGACTTCACCCACTGACGTCCTCCCGGCCCCCTCGAGGAGCCGTCGAGACCCGCCGCGGCGCGACCGCCCGGCGGGTCTCGTGCGTCCGGGCCGGCCCGGACGGGTGCGTCCGGCGCCTCAGACGAGGTGGAGCCGGACGCCGTCCCCGCTCGGGTCCAGCCGCACGCCCGACAGGTCGCCGACGACGTGGTCGGCGTCGAGCTCCTCGGCGGTGTGGGTGGTCGTCACCGCGAGCGTGGTCATGCCCGCCGCGCGACCGGCGGCCAGCCCGGCGGGGGCGTCCTCGACCACGAGGCAGCGGGACGGGTCGACCCCGAGGATGCGCGCGGCGGTGAGGAACGGCTCGGGGTCCGGCTTGCCGCGCACCACGTCGTCGGCGGTGACGACGACGGCCGGGACGGGGATGCCGGCCGCCTGCTGCCGCGCGGTCGCCAGCGGCGCCGTGCACGAGGTGACGATGGCCCCGCGGTCGCCGCTGGCCAGCAGGGCGTCGGCCGCGCCGGGCAGGGCCACGACGCCCTCCAGGTCGGTCACCTCCAGGTGGGTGATGCGGACCAGCGCCGCCTCGCGGGCGGGCGGCTCGAACAGGTCGGCGACGATGTCGCGGGCGGGCCGGCCGTGGCCCGCGGCGGCCTGCAGCGCCTCGGGCGTGATCCCGTTCTCCTCGGCGAGCCTGAGCCAGCACCGCACGACCGACGGCGTGGAGTCCACGAGGGTGCCGTCCATGTCGAAGAGGACGGCGTCGAACAGGGCGGCGTCCGGGCGGGCCGGGAGGGCGGCAGCAGTCACCCGCCCATCCTCCCAGCCGTCCGGCGGCGGCCGTGCCCTGCGCGCGCCCCCGGCACCCGGCCGTGGTGGGGGCCTCGGTCGGGGCGGCGCTGACCCCGCGGGCCCGAGCGCCTAGCCTCGCCCCGTGAGCGACGCCCCCGCGACGACAGCGCCCCCCGTCCCGCCCGACGGACCGGCGCCGACCGGTGCCCCCGTGCCGGCCGACGCCCGGCCCGACCCGGCCACCACCCCCGTCTTCCGCTCCGACATGGACGTCGAGCTGGTCAAGCACAGCGCCCGCGACGCGGACGTCCTGTTCGCCGCCCGGGTGTCGACCAAGGGGGAGGCGAGCCTCGCCGACGTGGACGCCGACGCCGAGGCATCGGCCGGGCTCGTCCGCTACCTCATGCGCGACCGCCACGGCTCGCCGTTCGAGCACGCGGTCATGACCTTCTACGTGTCGGCGCCGCTGTTCGTGTTCCGGGAGTTCCAGCGGCACCGCGTCGCCTCCTACAACGAGGAGTCGGGCCGCTACCGCCGGATGCGTCCCGTGTTCTACGTCCCCGCCCCCGAGCGGCGCCTGGTCCAGGTCGGCAAGCCCGGCGCCTACGACTTCGTCGAGGGCACGCCCGAGCAGCACCGGCTCGTCGTCGACCGCACGCAGCAGGCGTGCCTGAGTGCCTGGCAGGCCTACACCGACATGCTCGAGGCGGGCGTCGCGCGGGAGGTGGCGCGCATCGTGCTGCCGCTGACGCTGTACTCGTCGATGTACGTGACCATCAACGCCCGCTCGCTCATGAACGTCCTCAGCCTGCGGACCCGGCGGGAGGACTCGACCTTCCCGTCGTACCCGCAGCGGGAGATCGAGCTCGTCGCCGAGCAGATGGAGACCGCCTGGGCGGCCCTCATGCCGGTCACGCACGCGGCGTTCGACCAGGGCGGCCGGGTCGCCCCCTGACCCACGACCCGGCCCGGCGCGGCCGTCACAGGGTGTGACCCAGGTCACGTCGGGGCGGCTGTAACGCCACCGGGGGTCCCGCCGATGTCCCCCCTGAACCGCGGTGCCAGCCGGACCCCCCGAGCGACTGGTGCCGCGGTTTCTTGCGTCCCGGGCCGGGGGTGGCGCTGCCTGGCCGACCGCGGCACCCGCCGTCGGGGCGGGGCCGCCCTCGGCGGCACGGCGCGGCGCGGGCCTGTGGTCCGGCCGGTAGGCGGGCCCCGGTGGGTACATTCGCCCGCATGCCTGACCGCCCCTTCGGTGCCGTCCTCACGGCCCTGGCCTCGCCCATGTCGGCGGACGGCGAGCTCGACCTCGGGGCCACCGGGTCGCTGGCCGCGCACCTCATGGCCTCCGGCCACGACGGGCTCGTCGTCAGCGGGACCACGGGGGAGGCCCCGACCACCTCCGACGAGGAGAAGGACCGGCTGCTGCGCACGGTCGTCGAGGCCGTGCAGGGCGCCGGCCCCGTCATCGCCGGGGTCGGCACCAACGACACCGCGCACAGCGTCACGCTCGCCCGCCGCGCCGAGGCCGCCGGCGCCACCGGGCTGCTCGTCGTCGCGCCCTACTACTCGCGCCCGTCCCAGGACGGGCTCCTGGCGCACGTGCGCACGGTTGCCGACGCCACCGACCTTCCGGTCATGCTCTACGACATCCCCGGCCGCTCCGCCGTGGCGTTCGAGACCGAGACGCTGCTGCGGCTGGGGGAGCACCCCCGGGTCGTGGCGGTCAAGGACGCCAAGGGCGACCTGCAGGCGGCCACCCGCGTCAAGGCCGGCAGCGACCTGGCGTTCTACTCCGGCGACGACGGCCTCACGCTCGCCTACCTGGCGCACGGCGGTGCCGGGGTGGTCGGCGTGACCACCCACCTGCTCGGTCCGGCCTTCGCCCGGCTCGTCGCCGCGGTCGACGCCGGCGACCTGCCCACCGCCCTGGCGGAGCACCGGGCGGCCCTGCCGCTCGTCGACGCCGTGATGACCCGGATGCCCGGGCTCGTGGCGGTCAAGGCGGCGCTGCACCTGCTGGGCCTCGTGCCCACCGCCGCCGTCCGGCTGCCGCTGCTCCCCGCGACCGACGCCCAGCGCGAGGACCTGCGGGCGGCACTCACCGCCACCGGGCTCCTCGAGCCCTCCGTTCCCTGACCGTCGCGTCCTGGCCGCCGCGTCCCCGTGGAGCGGTACCCGCGCCCCCGGCTGCCCCGCCCGGCACCCCCCGGGCGACGGCGTGGGAGCCGGGGTGTGGCCCGCCCGCCCGCGTACGGTGACTCGGTGACACGGACCGCCTCCACGCGCCCCGCCGCCGGCCGTCAGCCCGGCCGCACCGGCGCGACCCGCGGGGCGGCCTCCGGGTCCGGGGCCACCGGGTCGTCCAGGGGTGCCACCACGTCGAAGGGTGCCGCCGTGCCGTCCAAGGGCTCGACCACGTCCAAGGGGTCCGCCGCGACGAAGGGCTCCGCCGCGTCCCGGGGGAGCGCCGCGTCCAAGGGCTCGGCCGCGTCCCGCGGGTCCACCGCCGCGCGCCGGCCC
>NZ_JBBEOI010000300.1 GCF_037860755.1 Aquipuribacter hungaricus
CCCGACCGCGCCCGAGCGGGTCGCCGTGCTGGGTCCGGCGCCCGCCGAGGACGGCGAGGGCTGGCAGCTGCTGCTGTCGGGAGGGGCGGCCGACGTCCGCCGCGCCACCCGCGACCTGCTGGCCTCGCGGTCGGCCGCCAAGGCCCCCGGCCGGGTCGTCGCCCGCGTGGACCCCCACGACCTCGACTAGGCCGTCCGGGGGAGTCCGATCGGGCAGGTGCGGGCAGTCCCGCGGACGCGGAGCGCAGCCGTCCGGACACTCGTCGTGGCGTGACACGCACGCCCCCGTACCTGAGAGCGCAGGACTGATGACGACGACCCGCACCCGTACCGCCCGCCTCTTCGCAGGGCTCACCACCGGCGCCCTGCTCGCCGTGGGTGTCGCCGTGTCCGGCGCCGCCCCCGCCAGCGCGCTGCCCGTGACCTGCGCCCCCGGCACCGACCTGCGGACCGCCTCGGACCTGCTCCCCAAGCCCGGTGTGGTGATCCCGGACACGACCTTCAGCCCTACCGAGTACTTCACCGTGAGCGTCGACGACAACCAGGACGCCTACGACATCGTGGTCGACGACCTTCCCTTCACGACCAAGGTCGTGGCGGTCTGGGAGAACAGCGCGCCGTGCAACGGCGACGAGTACGAGCGCAACGCGTGGGCCGTCACCCCGGCCGGCGCGGTGTTCGCCGACGGCGGCATCTCGAGCGGTGCGCCGGCGAGGTACTTCGGCGGGGCTAACACGCTCCGGCTGACCAGCCCCATCGTCGGCATGAGCGCCACCGGGACCGGGGACGGCTACTGGCTCGTGGCCGGCGACGGCGGCATCTTCACCTACGGCGACGCCCGGTTCTTCGGCTCGACCGGCAACATCCGCCTCAACCGTCCCGTCGTGGGCATGAGCACCACGCCCAGCGGCAACGGCTATTGGATGGTCGCCTCCGACGGTGGCATCTTCAACTACGGCGACGCGGTGTTCCGCGGCTCCACCGGCGCCATCCGCCTCAACCAGCCGATCATCGGCATGGTCGCCACCCCGAGCGGCGGCGGGTACTGGCTCGTGGCGGCCGACGGCGGCGTCTTCACCTTCGGCGACGCGACGTTCCGCGGCTCCCTGGGCGGTACGAAGCTCAGCAGCCCCGTCCGCGGCCTGGTCCCCACCGGCGACGGCTACGCGGTGTTCACGGACGCCGAGTACTACGTCTTCTGAGCCCCGCAGGGCCAGCCCGGGGTGCGTGCGCGCACCCCGGGCGGCGCCCGGGCCGGTACCGGGTGCCTCGCACAGACCGAGATAGCAGTCCGTGCAGCAGGGACCGGGTGAGGGCTCCCCGACGGACCGTCCCGAGGAGGACCTAGCCATGCATCCCACCGTCTGGCGCGCGTGCCTCCGCCTCGTCGCGGCCTGCGCTCTGGCCCTACCCGTCGTCGTGGCCCTGCCCGGCACGGCCACGGTGCCGCCTGCGTCGGCCGCCCCCCTCACCTGTCCGGACCTCGACCTCCGGACCGCCGCAGACCTCCGCCCCCGGCAGGGAGTCATCACCCAGTACCTCTTCGAGTCCACGCCGCCCGTCGTCGACTTCACCGCGTACCGGCCGCAGACGGTTACCAATGACGGACGGGTGATCCCCTTCGGCCCCCCCGGGCCTTACGGGCAGCCGATCGTGGGCGCCTGGCAGAACAGCGCCGCGTGCGACGGCAGCGAGTACCCGCGCAACTCTCGGACCGCCCTGGCCGACGGGCGCGTGTTCGCCAGCGGCGACATCTACGAGGGGGCGCCCGCCGAGTACCTGGGTGACGTCCTCGACATCCGGATGCCGTACCCGCTGGTCGGGATGAACGTCACCTCGACGGGGGACGGTTACCACCTGCTGGCCGCTGACGGCGGGGTGTTCACCTTCGGCGACGCACCGTTCCACGGCTCGACGGGCTCGCTGCGCCTCAACCGTCCCGTGGTGGGCATGAGCGCCACGACCGACCTGGGCTACTGGCTCGTGGCTGCCGACGGCGGCGTCTTCACGTTCGGCGACGCCCGGTTCCACGGCTCGACGGGCGCGCTCCGACTGCAGGCGCCCATCATCGGAATGGCGCCCACCCCCACGGGCGGGGGGTACTGGTTGGTGGCTTCGGACGGCGGTGTGTTCACCTTCGGCGACGCGCGGTTCCGTGGATCTCTGGGCGGGACCGTCCTTGGGTCCCCGGTCCGGGGCCTCGTCCCGAGCGGAGACGGGTACGTCCTCTTCACCGACACCGGTCACCACGTCTTCTAGGCCCCGACCCCGCGGGGGCAGCCCCTGGTCGCTCCTACACTGGGGACATGGCGCTGAAGGACATCCGGCTGTTCGGCGACCCGGTGCTGCGGACCCCCGCCGCCGAGGTCACCACGTTCGACAAGGAGCTCCGCCAGCTGGTCAAGGACCTCGAGGACACCATGCTCGAGGCCCCCGGCGCGGGCCTGGCGGCCCCCCAGATCGGCGTCGGCCTGCGGGTGTTCACCTGGTACGTCGACGACCAGCTCGGCCACCTGGTCAACCCCACCCTCGACCTGTCCGACGAGCTGCAGGAGGGCGAGGAGGGCTGCCTCTCCTTCCCCGGCATCTACGCCGACACCCCCCGCGCCATGCGCGTCGTGGCCAAGGGGCAGGACATGCACGGCGAGCCGCTCGTCGTCGAGGGCTCGGCGCTGCTGGCCCGTGCCGTCCAGCACGAGACCGACCACCTCGACGGCATCCTCTTCATCGACCGGCTCGACCGGGAGCAGAAGAAGCAGGCCATGCGCATGATCCGCGAGGCCGAGTGGGCCGGCGACCGTGCCCCCGTGGTCAAGGTCAGCCCGCACTCCACCTTCGGCGCGGCGCGCTGAGTGAGGCTCGTCCTCGCCGGCACCCCCGAGGTCGCCGTCCCCAGCCTGCGCGCGCTGCTCGCCTCCCGGCACGACGTCGTCGGCGTCGTCACCCGGCCTGACGCCGGCGCCGGACGGGGGAGGCGCTCGCGCCCGAGCCCGGTGCGGGTCGTCGCCGAGGAGCACGGCCTGCCCGTCCTCGCCCCGGACCACCCGCGCGAGCCCGCCTTCGTCGAGGCCCTCGCGGCCCTGGCGCCCGACTGCGTCCCCGTCGTCGCCTACGGCGCGCTCGTCCCGCGGGCCGCGCGCGAGGTCCCGCGGCACGGCTGGGTCAACCTGCACTTCTCGCTGCTGCCCGCCTGGCGCGGTGCCGCCCCCGTGCAGCGCGCCGTCATGGCCGGGGACGACGTCACCGGGGCCACGGTGTTCCGGCTCGAGGCCGGCATGGACACCGGCCCGGTGCTCGGGACGATGACCGAACGGGTCCGCCCCCGCGACACCGCCGGCGACCTGCTCGACCGCCTCGCCGTCGCCGGCGCGGGCCTGCTCGTGCAGGTGCTCGACGCCCTGGAGGACGGCACCGTCCACGCCGTGCCGCAGCCGGACGACGGCGTGAGCCTGGCGCCCAAGCTGCTGCCCGCCGACGCCCGCGTCGACTTCGCCCGGCCCGCCCTGGCGGTCGACCGGCAGGTGCGCGGCTGCACCCCGGCGCCCGGGGCCTGGACCACGCTCACCGGGCGCCGGCTCAAGCTCGGCCCCGTCGAGCCCGTGGCCGCTGTCCCCGACGGTGCCGCGCCGCTGGCCCCCGGTCAGGTGCTGCTCGTCGACGGCGCCGTCCTCGTCGGCACGGGCACCACCCCGGTCCGCCTGGGCACGGTGCAGCCCGAGGGCCGCGCCGCGATGCCGGCGGCCAAGTCGGAGGC
>NZ_JBBEOI010000301.1 GCF_037860755.1 Aquipuribacter hungaricus
CCGCGCTCGCCGGCGCCGTGCTCACCGGCGGCTGGCTCGGCTACGTCGGGGTCGCGCTCCCGCTGGTCGCGCTCACCGCGCAGCCCGGCCGGACCGCGGCGTCCGCGGCGGTCGTGCTCGCCTCGCTCGGGCTCACCGTGGCCGGCCTGGTCGCCGAGCGCTGGTGCATGCTCCCGCCCGAGGACGACGACGAGGGCGGCCCGGGCAGGAGCACCGGCGGCGGGGCCGGCGGACGCCGCCGCGGCCGCCCGGACGCCGAGCCCAGCCCGGCCTGAGGAGCTCGACGGCTCGGACCCGCGACGGCCCGCGATCGACGAGGACTGCGCGGGTGGGTCCGTCGGTGGTGTCGGTGGTCGGCGCGATCGACGAGGACTGCGCGGGTGGGTCCGTCGGCGGTGCCGGTGGTCTCGGCGGGCAGCCCGGTCTAGCGCGGCCAGTCGCCGGCCCGGTCGAGCAGCCCCGGGGTGGCCGGTGCGCCCAGCGCCGCGGTGACGAAGCGTGCCGGGTCCGCCAGGGCCGTGACGTCCAGGCCGGTGCGGACGCCCGAACGCTCCAGCGCGTACACCAGGTCCTCGGTGGCGATGTTGCCCGTGGCGTCCGGTGCGAACGGGCAGCCGCCGAACCCGCCGACCGACGCGTCCAGGGCGGTCACGCCCTCCTCGACCGCGGTGAGCGCGTTGGCGTAGCCCGTGTTGCGGGTGTTGTGGAAGTGGGCGCGCAGCGGCACGCCGGACTCCGCCCGCACCGCCCGGACGAGCCGGCGGACGTCTGCGGGGACCCCGACGCCGATGGTGTCGGCCAGGGCGAGCTCGACGGGCTCCGCGGGCAGGACGGTGCGGACGACGCGCATGACCTGCTCCGTGGTCACCTCGCCCTCGAACGGGCAGCCGAACGAGGCCGAGACCGTGACGGACGCGGGGACGCCGGCCTCCCGGGCGCGGGCGAGCATCCGGACCGTGGCGGCGAGGACGTCGTCGACGCCGGCGCCGTTGTTGCGGTGGCTGAAGGTGTCGGTGGTGATGACGACGAGGTTCACCTCGTCGACGCCCGCCGCGAGCGCCCGGTCCAGGCCGCGCTCGTTGAGCACGAGGCCGATGTGGTCGACGTGGCTGCCGTCGGGCGCGGTCCGGGGGACGGCGGCCATGACCTCCTCCGCGCCCGCCATCTGCGGGACCCGGCTGGGGTGCACGAAGCTCACGGTCTCCAGCCGCCGCACGCCGGCGGCGACGAGGCGGCGGACGAGCTCGACGCGGGTCGCGACGTCGAGCACCACCGCCTCGTTCTGCAGCCCGTCGCGGGGCCCGACCTCCACGACGTGCACGCCGGTGCGGTCGCGCGGGGGACGGCTGGGTGCGACGGCGGCGTCGGGCATGCCGACAGCCTCCCAGGTCCGCCAGGCGGCACCCAGGGCCCCGGTCAGCCCCGGTCGCGCACGTCGACGAGCTGCCAGCCCAGCGGCGAGGTGGGGCGGGTGGCGGCGCAGGTGAGCAGGGCGGGCGGCGCGCTCGGCGCCTGCCGGACAGTCACCTCCAGCACGCGGTCGACGTCGACGGCCAGCGCGACCGTCACCGCGCCGTCGTCGCGGGGGGTGCTGCCGAGCGGGCGGAGGGCGTCCACGGCCATCAGGTCCGGCACGGTCCCCGGGCCGGCGTCCAGCGGCTGACCCAGGAGCACCTCGCGGGCGTGGTGCTGCGCGGCCTGCACGGCGGCGGGCAGCGAGGAACGGCCGCGCAGCAGCCCCGGCACGACCCGGCCGTGCTCGGTGGCCTCGACGAGCCCCGGCGCGGACGCCGGGGTGACCCCGCCGTAGTACAGGCCGTGGGGCAGGACGACGACGTTGGCGGCGAACCGGCAGCCCCCGACGTGCGAGCACTCCCACACCCGGCCCGGGGCCAGCTCGTCGAGCGCGGCGGCCACCTCGCGGCCGCGCACGGCGCAGCAGGTGTCGTGGCGCCCGTGCGCGCAGGCCAGGTAGACCGGGCTGTCGGGGTCGCCGGGACCCTCGTGGCGGTGCGGCTCCACGGGCCCGTCGAGCCGGACGTCGAGCAGCTCGTCGTCCTCCTCGAACCGCCCCCACCGCACGGCCTCGCTCCCGGGGCGGGAGTCGACGAGCGCCCAGTGACGACGCCCCTGGCGGACGTGGCCGGCCCGGCCGTGGCGCCGGACCAGGAGGACGCGGGCGCCCGCGGCTCCGGCACGTCGCGACACCTCGCCGGCCACGCGGGAGCCCAGCCGGGAGGACATCAGGGCGTCGCGCCCCCACGGCCCGGGCTGCTCCAGGAGGAACCACCGGGTGACGGGGACGGCGGAGCCCGCCCGGGGGTCGCCGCGCTCGCCGGCGCCGTCGGAGCACCGGGGTGCCCGGTGCGCGACCGTCACCGGGACCCTGGCCCCCCGTCGGCGCGAGCAGCACCGTCGTCGGTCGTCCCGCTGGCCGCGGGGACGAGCACGCCCTCGCGCAGCAGCCGCCGGACGAGCCCGACGGCGTCGTCCCCGTCGAGCCCCGGCAGGTCGGCGGCGGTGGCCGGGCTGCCGTCCAGGAGCCGGTCGAGGGCGTCGCCCGCGCGTGCGGGGACGGACACCGTGCGGTCGGCGAGGACGAGCGCCAGGTCGTCCTCCCGGTCGCGGACCGCCCAGCGCAGGCCCGCGCGCAGCCGCACCGGCGAGGTCGCCGACAGCGACGCGACGGCCGCGGCCTGGGCGAGCGGGGCCAGCGGGGCGGGGCGGTTGCCGGACAGCACCGAGGGGGTGAGCCGTCGTGCGACGTCGCCGGCGTCGACGTCCTGCAGCCTCCGGACGAGCGCCTCGACGGTCGCGGCCAGGTGCGGCGCGAGGTCCTCGGGGTCGCTGGGGTCGGTGCCCAGGGGCAGCGTCGCGCGCAGGGCGGGGTCGTCGAGGACGAGGGCGGCCAGCTGCTCGACGAGGGCGGCCCGGGTGTGGACGTGGATGCCGACGGTGAGGTGGGCCGACACGTCGCCGAGCGCGGTGGCGGCGTGGAGCCAGCCCCGCGGCAGGTACAGCGCGTCGCCGGGGGACAGGACGGCCTCGAGGTAGGGCTCCTCGGCGGCGCGGGCGCGCACGGCGTCGGCGTGGTCGGCCCACGGGTCGTCGCGCAGTGGGTCGGTGACGACCGGGGCGTGCAGGCGCCAGCGCTTCTGCCCGGCGACCTGCAGGACGAAGACGTCGTGGACGTCGTAGTGCGAGGCGAACCCCTGGTTCTGCGGCGGCGTGACGTAGGCGTTGACCTGCACCGGGTGCCCCAGGTCGGCGGCCAGGCCGGTGGCGAACCGGGCGACCGGGGCGTGCGTGCGGTGCAGCGCCTGGAGGACCACGGTGGCGCCGTCGGCGAACTGCTCGGCGACCCGGTCGTCGCGGACCTGGTCCCCGATGCCGGCACCGACCCCGCCGCCACCGGTCCAGCGGCGTTCGGGCACGACCTGGCCCTGCTTGGCGACCCGCAGGAACGGGGTGCGCAGGCCCTGCTCCGCCAGCAGCACGTCGACGTCGGCGAGCGTCAGCAGGTCGGTGAAGTCCCGGGGAAGGTCGGCAGCCACGCTGAGGGAGGGCACGCGCGCCCACACCTGCTCGGCGAACTGCCCGGCCGGCACCGCGGTGCAGCGCGCGAGCGCCGGGCGGTCGGAGCCGACCGCCCGGCACCGCACGTCAGAGGTCGAGGTCAGCGGTCGGCCCCGCCGTCGGCGCCACCGTCCGCGCCGCCGTCGCTGCCGGCACCCTCGGCG
>NZ_JBBEOI010000302.1 GCF_037860755.1 Aquipuribacter hungaricus
TCCGACTTCCCCGGCCTCGGCGCCGAGTGCGGCGGCACGGTCCTCGGCCGCGGTCAGCAGCTCGCCGGCCCACGCCGCCAGGCCGGTGGTCGGCGGCTCGTCGACGTCGGCCAGGGTCGCCACCCGCTCCGCGGCGGAGCGCGCCGCGCCGTCGGCCTCGCCGAGGGCCAGGCGCGCGGCGTCCCGCTGCTCCCGCAGGTGCTGCTCCACCGCGCGGAAGCGGCGGGTGTCGAACAGGGCGCGAAGCACCTCGGCCCGGTCCTCGTCGCGGGCGCGCAGGAAGCGGGCGAAATCGCCCTGGGGCAGCAGGACCACCTGGACGAACTGCTCGTGGGTCATGCCGACGAGCCCCGCCAGCTCGTCGTTGGCCTCCTGCACGCCGGACCACCGTGCGGTGCAGTGGTCGTCGGCGAGGGCGGCCAGGTCGTCGGCCACGCGCACGGCGACCGTGGCCCGGTCGGTCGTCGTGCCCTCGCCGCGGGCCTTGGGCCGCTGCTGGTCCGGCGTCCGGACGACGTGCACGGCGCGGCCGCCGACGGTGGCCCACAGCTCGACGCTCGTGCGCACCCCGGGGGCGGCGTGGTCGCTGCGCAGCTGCTTGAGCCCGCGGGCGCCCGGCACGCGGCCGAACAGCGCGTAGCCCACGGCGTCGAGCAGGCTCGTCTTGCCCGCGCCGGTCGCCCCCCGCAGCAGGAACGGCCCCGCCGCGCTCACCTCGTCCAGGTCCACCTCGACGGTGCCGGGGAACGGCCCGAACGCGGTCACCCTGAGCCGGTGCGGGCGCATCAGGCCGCCCCCTCGCGCGCCGCCGCGGCCCCGCCGGCCGAGGCGAGGTCGAGCAGGACCAGCTCCTCGTCCTCCGTGCCGACGGCGGCGAGCTCGTCCAGGACGCGCTGCTGCGGCAGGGCGTCCGCGGCGACCTCGGCCGCCCTGACGGCGCGGAACGCCCCGTCGAGGCGGGCACGCTCGTCGTCGCTGGCCTCGGTCCCCCGGACGTGGGCGACGAACCCGACGGCCACGCCGGTGTCGTCGGCGCTCGTCCGCAGCCGGGCCGCCGCGGTCCGCTCCGGCGCGCGGCCCTGCGGCACCCACTCCAGCGCGACGGCGTGTGGGAACCGGGCCTGCAGCCGTCGCATCGCGTCCGCCGGGCGGGCCGGGTCGGTGAGGACCGCCTTGACGTGGTGGCCCTCCGCCGCGGTGTGCCCCGCCCCGGCGAGCAGGTCCTCCAGCGTGCCGGTGAGCTGGGTGAGCGGCCGGTGCACCGGCGCGTCGACCCGCTCGACGCGCGCGGCCCCGGCGGCGTCCAGGTCGACGAGCCAGCTGCCCTTGCGGTGGGCGCGCTCGGAGAAGGAGAACGCCACGGGCGAGCCGCTGTAGCGGAGCGTCTCGCCCAGCACCTGGGGGCCGTGCAGGTGCCCGAGCGCGGTGTAGGAGAACGGGGCGAATGCCTCGACCCCGACGCGGTCCAGCGACCCGACCCGGGTCCCGCCGTCGCCCGGGCGGGCCGCGCAGCAGCCGATCTCCCGCTCGCTGTCGGACCGGTCGGCGGGACGGACGCCGGCGACCCAGGTGTGGGCCAGGGCCACGGTGCGGGTGTGGCCGGCGGCCCGGGCCCCGGCGGCCGCGAGCGACGCCGCGCGCGACACCACGCCCTCCTGGGTGCGGGCGACGTCCGCGCCCGCAGGCTCGTCGCCCACCGAGAGGCGCGACAGCAGGGCGGCCGTCGTGGTCGGCTCGAGGTACGGCAGCGGGGTGAAGGCGACCGGGCCGTGCTCGTCGGCGATGACGACGGGCTCCCCGACGCGCGCAGGGTCGCAGCGCACGTGCACCCCCACCTGCGAGAGCAGCCCGGTGTGGGCACCCAGCCGGGCCGGGCTGTCGTGGTTGCCGCTGGAGACGACCACCCGGGCGCCCGCCCGCGTGAGCTCCAGCAGCGCCCGCTCCCAGGTCGACAGCGCCTGCACCGGCGGGATGGCGCGGTCGAACACGTCCCCGGCGACGAGCACGACGTCGACCCGCTCGGCCCGGACGACCTCGACCACGTGGTCGACCCACGCCTCGTGGGCAGCCGCGAGGTCGGCCCCGTGCAGGGTGCGGCCCAGGTGCCAGTCGGAGGTGTGGAGCATGCGCATGCCACGACGCTAGGTCGGGGCCCGGACACAACCCCGCAGGCAGGGCCGGGGCAGGTCAGCCGCGCAGGTCAGACGCGCGGGCGCCCCGCCCCGTCGACCCCGTCCGTCCCGTCGTCGGGCACGTCGCCCGGTGCCGAGCGGTCCCGCAGGACCGGTCCCGCGCCGTCCGCCTCGGGCGCCGCGTCCGCGTCGGGCGCCGCGGCCTGGGCCTCCCGCAGCTGGGCGTCGCGCCGCTCGGCGCGCACCACCAGGCCGCGGTTGCGCCGCACCATGTCCCGGACCAGCAGCACCAGGGCCACGGCGACCGCGAAGGTCACGAGGAACCCGAGCGTGCCGGGGGTGACGAGCTCCGGCGGCGGGGTACGGACGACCTCGGCCGGGCTGGGTGCGGGCGACGACAGCGGGAGCAGCGAGGGGAGCCCGGCGAGCCCCGCCAGGCCGGAGGGACCGGCGAGCCGCCCAACGGCGGCGAGCGCGGTGCTCATGCCGCGCCGCCCTGCGCCAGGTGCTCGCGCACCCCCGCGAACAGGTCGTCCTCCAGGTCCGCCTCGTCCACCGGGCTGCCCGCGGGGCCGGCCACCGGGCCGCCGACGAGGCTGCGGGCCAGCTCGAACTCCTCGGTCGGCCAGATGCGGCGACGCGTCTCCGCGGGCACCGAGAACCACATCCCGTCGGGGTCGACCTGCGTGGCGTGCGCGAGCAGGGCGCGGTCGGCGGTCTCCAGGTGCTCCGCGACGGGGACCCGCGTGGTGACCGCGCGCTCGGCCCGCTCCTCCCAGCGCTCCATCCACTCCGCGAAGGGGGACTCCGCGCCGGCGTCCAGCAGGGCCTGGTGGTACGTCGTGATCTTCGCCCTCGAGAACGTCTGGTTGTAGTACAGCTTGAGCGGCGACCAGGGCACCTGGCCGTGTCCGACGTACCGGTCGGGGTCGCCTGCCGCCTCGAAGGCCTCCAGCGACACCCTGTGGCACATGATGTGGTCGGGGTGCGGGTAGCCGCCGTCCTCGTCGTACGTGGTCATGACGTGGGGCCGGAACTCCCGCACGAGCCGGACCAGCGGCGCGGCGGCGATGTCGAGCGGCTCCAGCGCGAAGCAGCCGTCCGGCAGCGGGGGCAGCGGGTCGCCCTCGGGCAGGCCGGAGTCGACGAAGCCGAGCCAGCGGTGCTGCACCCCCAGGATGCGCACGGCCTCGGCCATCTCCTTGCGCCGGTAGCCGACGATGTCGCGCTCGACCTCGGGGTCGTGCTGCAGCTTCGGGTTGAGCACGTCGCCGCGCTCGCCCCCGGTGCAGCTGACGACCATGACGTCCACGCCCTCGGCGACGTAGCGCGCCATCGTCGCGGCACCCTTGCTCGACTCGTCGTCCGGGTGCGCGTGCACCGCCATCAGGCGCAGCTGCTCGCCCACGTCGTTCCTCCTGCTCGGACCGGTCCCCCGGCGGGACCCCGCACCAGTCTCCCCGACGGCACCGGTGCGGCTGCACCGCGGTCCGCGTGACGGCCGCGCCCCTCGCCCGCCACGACCGCACCGCCTGCCCGTGCCGCCCGCCCGGGTCCCCGCCGCCGCGCCCCCCGGGGGACACTGGGGGCATGGACG
>NZ_JBBEOI010000303.1 GCF_037860755.1 Aquipuribacter hungaricus
CGCGCCCGCCGCG
This sequence comes from Aquipuribacter hungaricus, assembly GCF_037860755.1. Lineage (NCBI taxonomy): Bacteria > Bacillati > Actinomycetota > Actinomycetes > Micrococcales > Intrasporangiaceae > Aquipuribacter > Aquipuribacter hungaricus. Next base: position 14 of record NZ_JBBEOI010000303.1, read on the forward strand.
GGGACGTCCGGCCCGACGGCGGGGGAGCGACGCCGGTCGGTGCTGCCGCGCCGGGTGGTGCTGGCGCGAGCGCCGACGGTGCGGCTACTGCTGACGGTGCGGCTGCTGCCGGTCCCGCCGCTGGTGGTGCTGCCGCTGCTGATCCGTCCGACCGTGGTGCCGCGGACGCCGCAGTGCGTGGCGCCTCCACCGGCACCGGAGCGTCGGGCAGCGACCCGGTGGAGGCCGGTGCGACGGCTGCGCCGGCGGCTGGCGCGGCCCCCGGACCTGCGACCGGCACCTCTGCGGGAGCCGCTGCCACGGACGGCCCCGCCGACGCCGCCACCCCTGAAGTCGTCGGCAAGGCCGCGGGCTTTCCTTCACCGCGTCCGGCCCCCGCGTCCCGCGCCCCCCGTGCGCTGCTCGCCGAGGCGCAGGGCCGTGGCCCGGTGGGCGGCGTCCTGGAGCGCCTCGCCCGGCCCCGGGGCCTGCTGCTGCTCGCGGTCGTCCTCGTCGTCGTGCTCCTCGTCGTGGCGCTGGTCGCGGTGCTCGGCCGGGGCGAGGACGAGCAGGCGGCCGCCGCCCCCGCGGACGGCGTCGCCGCGCAGCAGACCCTCGCCCTGGCGCTCACCGAGGCGGGCGGCGGCGGCCTCGTCGGTGCCGCTCTCATGGCGGTCGACGACGCCGCCGTGTCGACGCTGCTCGTCCCGGAGGACCTCCTGCTCACGGTCGCCGACGCGGGCGAGCTGTCCGTCGCCGAGGCCGCGGTCCTCGGGGCGGCCGCCGTCCGCCGCGGCGTGGAGGACACCCTCGGCGTGCGCGTCGACTCCGCCCTCCTGCTCCGCCCCGCCCAGCTCGCGACCCTCGTCGACGGCGCCGGCGGGGTGGTGGTCGACGTCACCGCCCAGGTCGTCACCGAGGACGTCGTCGTCCCGGTGGGGGAGGACCAGCGCCTCACCGGCGCCCAGGCCGTGGCCTACGCCGGGCTCGCCGTCGACGGCGAGCCGGGGGAGGCGCGGCTGGCCCGGCTCGGGTCCGTCGTGCAGGCGCTGCTCGTCGCCCTTCCCTCGGACCCGGACGCGGCCGCGCCCGTCCTGGACGAGGCCGGCCTCACCGGCGACGGTGCGGCCGCTGGCTCCCGCGACGACGCGACGACGGGGGAGACCGGCGCCGGCACGGGTAACGACGCAGAGCCGCGCGCGGACGGGCTCCCGGGCCTGCTCGCCGAGGCCGCCGCACGCGCCGACGACGGCGACGCCGAGCAGCTCGTCCTGCCCACCACGGAGCTCGCCGTCGGCGACGCCACCCGCCGCGCGCTGGACACCGACGTCGCCCAGGACGAGCTCGACGGCCGCTTCGCCGGCGCGGCGCTGCCCGTGTCGGAGGTCGGCGAGGTCCGCGTGGTCCTCCGCAACGCCGTCGGCCGGGCCGGCCTCGGCGCCGCCGCCCGCGACCTCCTCGTCGCCGACGGGCTGCGCTACGTCGGCGGAGGCAACGTCGAGCCGTTCGGCCAGCAGCCCACGAGCCTCGTGCTCGTCGACTCCCAGGACGCCGACGACCGCGCCGCCGGCGAGGCCGTCGCGGACGCCCTCGGCCTGCCCGCAGACGCTCTGCAGGTCGGCCAGGAGACCCTCGTCGACACCGACGTCGTCGTCGTCCTCGGCGACGACTTCGCGCGCTCGACCCCCAGCAGCACGACCGGCACGACCGGCACCACCGCCGGCACCCCCACCACTGGAGCAGCCCCATGACCGCCAGCCCCCACGCCCTCGAGATCGCCACCGCCGCGGCCGAGGCCGCCGCCGACAAGCTCGCCACCGACGTCGTCGCCCTCGACGTGAGCGGCCAGCTCGTTATCACCGACGTCTTCGTCGTGGCCTCGGCCCCCAACGACCGCCAGGTCCGCGCCATCGTCGACGGCATCGAGGACCGGCTCCGCGAGCTCGGCGCCAAGCCGGTCCGCCGCGAGGGCGAGAAGGACGGCCGCTGGGTCCTGCTCGACTACGCCGACGTCGTCGTCCACGTCCAGCACAGCGACGAGCGCCAGTACTACTCCCTCGAGCGGCTGTGGAAGGACTGCCCGGTGATCCAGCTGCCCGAGCACGCCCGCGGCCGCCGTCCCGAGGACGAGGGCCGCGACGAGGCGGACCGTCCGACGGACCTCGACGCCCTCGCGTGACCGCCCGGCCGCCGCTGGTCGTCCTGCTGCGGCACGGCGAGACCGGCTGGAACGCCGAGGGGCGGTTCCAGGGCCAGCTGGACACCGACCTCAGCGCGACCGGCCGGGGCCAGGCCACCGCGGCGGGGCAGGCGCTGGCGGGGGCGACCGCGGGCCGGCGGCTGCTCCTGCGCACCAGCGACCTCGGCCGGGCGCGCGACACCGCCGCCGCGGTCACCGCCGCCACCGGGGTGGCCGCCGTCCCCGACCCCCGGCTGCGCGAGATCGCGGCAGGGCGCTGGCAGGGCCTGCTCCACGAGCAGATCGCCGCGCTGGACCCGGAGGCGTTCCGCGCCTGGCGGGCCGGCGACGACGTCGTCCTGGGCGGCGGGGAGAGCCCCGGCCGCTGCGGCGCCCGGGTCCGTGACGCCGTGCTCGAGCACGCCGCCCCCCTGGCAGACGGGGACGTCCTCGTCGTCGTGGGCCACGGCGCCAGCACCCGCGCCGGCGTCGCCCTGCTCCTCGGGCAGCCGGACCTGCGTCGTGTGCTCGTGCCCCTGGGCAACACCGGCACCGCGGTGCTGTCGCCGCTGGCGACCGGGTGGCGGCTGCTCGGCTGGAACGTGCCGCCGTCGGCGCTGGGGGAGCTGCTCGACCGCCGCGCGGACCCCTCGGCGGCCCTGGCATGAGCCCTGACCAGCGGTTTCGTCGCTCGGGCGTCGATCCCCTATACTCTCCGACGCGGGGCTGTGGCGCAGCTGGTAGCGCACCTCCATGGCATGGAGGGGGTCAGGGGTTCGAATCCCCTCAGCTCCACCCCGGACCGACGGCGGCCCACCCACGGTGGGCCGCCGTCGTCGTCCCCGGGGGGCGTCCGCCGCTCCCCGCCCGGCGGCCGGGGTGAGCGCACCGGCCACGGGAGCCCCGCCGTTCCGGCTCCGCTCGGTCGCCCTGAGCGGCTACGGCCCCACCATCGTCAGCGCCCTCGGCCACGGCGCTGTGCTGCCGGTGCTCGCCCTGCGGGCCCGCGACCTGGGCGCCGACGTCCCCACCGCGGCCCTCGTCGTCGCGCTGCTCGGGGTCGGCCAGCTGCTCACGTCGCTGCCGGCCGGTGCGCTGGTCGCCCGCATCGGCGAGCGGCGTTCCCTCGCGCTGGCCGGCGCCGTCGACGCCCTGGCGATGCTCGCGGCCTCCGTCGTGGGCTCGGTATGGGCGCTGGCCGGGGCCGTGCTCGTCAGCGGGGCGACGTGGACCGTCTTCATGCTCGCCCGCCAGGGCTACATGATCGACGTGGTGCCCGCCGGGTCCCGGGCGCGGGCGCTGTCCACGCTGGGCGGCACCCACCGGGTCGGGCTGTTCGTCGGGCCGCTGGTCGGGTCCCTGGTCATCGCCACGTCCGGGCTGGAGGCGGTGTTCTGGCTCGCCGCGGCGATGTCGGCCGCCGCCGGCGCGCTGGCGCTGCTGCTGCCCGGGCCGCCGTCGCTGGCGCGCGCCGCC
>NZ_JBBEOI010000304.1 GCF_037860755.1 Aquipuribacter hungaricus
CGGTCAGCCCGCGGGGGCGAGGACCGTCGACGCCGCAGGCTCAGCGGAGGTCGTGGCGGGGGTTGCCGCGGCGGACGCCACGGGGGCGGGGGCCTCGCGGCCGGCCGGCGTCGTGAGCTCGCGGGCCAGGTCGCGCGCCAGCCGGGCGGCCAGCGCGACGACGGTGAGCGTCGGGTTGGCCGCGCCCCCGGTCGGGAACACCGACGACCCGGCGACGAAGAGGTTGCGGACGCCGTGCACCCGGCAGTCCCGGTCGACCACGCCGTCCCGGGGCCGGGTGCTCATCCGGGTGGTCCCCATGTGGTGCGCGCCGCCGAGGGGGCGGGGCTCGCCGTCGCGGCCCAGCAGCGTGACGACGCGGCCGCCGAGCAGGCTGCCGAGGTCCTCGGCGACCAGGTGCTGCCCCTGCACCATCGAGCGGACGTCGGTCTCGCTGAGGCGCCAGTCCAGCCGCGCCTCCGGGACGCCGAGGCGGTCCCGGGTGCCCGCCAGGGTCAGCCGCGACGACGGCGAGGGCTCCTGCTCGCCCATGACGCGCACCCGGAACGAGGTGTGCCCGACGGTCCGGCCTGCGCCGCCCGCCCGGCCGGCGCCGACCTGCCGGTAGGCCCGGCGGGCGAGCTCCGGCGTGGCCGCGGCGAGGCGGGCCAGCTCCAGCGGCGTCACCCCCGAGGGGTCACGGAGCCGGACGGCCGCCCGCAGCGCCGCGTAGGCGTCGACCACCGGCTGGCCGACCCGGCCGTCGTGCCCGAAGCCGGGCGCGGTGGCCCCGGTGTGCAGCTGCACCTTGTAGGCGGCGTTGAGCAGACCGTGCCGGCGGACCAGCGCGGGGGCGAGGGCGTACTTGTCCTGGGCGGGCCGGCCGGCGCGCGAGACCAGGTCCCAGCGCCGGGACGCCAGGGTGAGGTCCCGCCCGCGCGAGGGCACGACGACTCCGGCGAGGTAGTGCGGGTGCTCCATGAAGTGCCGGCCGACCTGGTCGTGGTCGTTGCCGAGCCCGGCGGGCGAGCCCGCCCGAGAGGCGAGCAGCAGGCGCGCGTTCTCGATGCCGCCGCCGGCGAGGACGTAGGCCCGCGCCTCGACGGTGGTCGCGCCGTGCTCCTCCGACCAGCACCGCAGCCGCGCCACCTGGCCGCCGCCGGGCGAGGGGACGGCCTCGGTCACGGTCCAGCCGGCCAGCAGCGTCACGTGCGGGTGCGCCGCGAGCAGGGCCGGGACCTCGGTGGTGAAGACGGCGCTGCGGCCGAAGGAGTAGGACCGCCGCTCGAGCCGGCCGCGGACCGGGGCGTCCCGGCCCGGGTCGGCGGGGGCGAGGCCGAACAGCTCGCGGGCGCGGCGGTAGTGCGGGGCCAGCTCGTCCCAGGTCAGCGGCCAGCCGGGCCCCGACCGCGCCCCCCGGTCCTCGAGGTCGAGCGGGTCCAGCTCCTTGAGCCGGACGTGGTCCGGGCCGGCGGGCGTCTCGATGTCCCACCGCAGGCTGCTGCCGCCCACCCCGGCGCTGCGGGTGGTGGCCGGGTCGTACGGCAGGCCGACGCTCCGGGTCGAGGGCACGTCGACGCCGCCGGGCGGCGGGGCGGCAGGCCCGGCCTCGAGGACGAGCACGCGCAGGCCGGTGCCCGCCAGCTCGTGGGCGACCGTGAGCCCCGCGGGGCCCGCGCCCACCACGCACACGTCCGCGCGCAGCAGCGGTCCGGGGGTCGTCGACATGTCCACCGCCGCAGGATCACCTCAGCCTGGCCCGGCGCGTGGCCGGAGCACAGGGAGCCGCCACCCCTGCGGCGGCGGCGTCACCCCCGCGACCGCACCCCGTGACGCTGCGTCCGGCCACCGCCGCCCGACGTGAGGGGCGTCAGCGGTCGTGGAGCTGGGCCAGCAGGGAGGTGAGGTAGCGGCGGCGGACGGCGAGCACCTCGTCGGCGGGGGGCTCGCTGAGCAGCAGCCCCCGCTCCGCCCAGCCGTCCGCCTCCTCGAGGATGGCCAGGTAGTCGTCGAGCACCCCGACCGCCCGGTCGTCGACGGCGAGGGTGAGGTCGAAGCTCGTCGCCCCGGCGCGGACGGCGGCCAGCACCTGGTCGCGGACCTGCTGGCGGCCGTCGGCGAAGGACGCGAGCACCTCGCGCGCGCGGCGGGCCAGCCGGGTGACCTCGGCCGCCGGACCCTCGCCCGGCTCGTGCTGCTCCATCGCGCACAGCGTGAGCTCGCGGAAGACGTCGTCGTTGTGCGTCTTGACGGCCAGCATGGTGGCGACCGGCAGGCCGGTGACGACGAGCGGCTCGCGGTCGGACAGCTGCAGCGGCGTCCGGGCGCCGTCCGACCAGCGGGCGAGCAGCTCCTCGGGGTCGACGTCCGCGTCGTCGCCCGGCCCGTCGCCGTCCTCGGACGTCCCGTGCCCGGTGTCCTCGGTGGCCTCCGGCACGCAGGCCCACACCACCTTGCCGCCGGGCCGCTGCTCGGCGCCCCACGTGGTGGCCACGGCGGCGACCATGAGCAGGCCCCGGCCGGACATCGCCTCGGCGTCGGTGAGACCGGAGGAGGGCAGGACGGCCGAGCCGTCGGCGACGCTCACGCAGACGCCGTCCTCGTCCTGCGCCAGCGCCAGGGTCATCGGGGTGCCGGCGTGGAGGACCGCGTTCTGGACGAGCTCGGTGAGGACGAGCTCGACGGTGTCGGTGGTGTCCCCGCCGACGAGCGGGTGCAGCAGGCTGCCGGCCCAGCGGCGCGCCTGGCTCGCCGCCCCGGGCTCGGGCAGCAGCTCCAGCGAGGCGTCCAGCACGTCCATCCTCCTCGGGTGCCCGGGTCCGCGGCCCGGCAAGCGGTGCAGAGGCTAGCCCCGTGCGTGACGCCCGGCACGGTCCGGCGCCGGTCGGTCCGTGCGGCCGGTCAGTGCTGGCCGGGCGGGCCGTTGGGGTCCCGGCCCTGCCGCACGAGCAGGACGACGCCTGCCACGCCCGCGGCCACGCCGAGCGCGCCGAGCACGAGGGGGACCGCGGTGCCCGGCACCTGGCCGGCGAGCAGCACCAGGACGACGGCGACGACCAGGTAGGCGTAGGGCGACCCCCGCAGGTGCACGGGGCGAGCCTAGGCGTCCGCGGGCAGGGCGGCCCGGACGCGGGCGGCGACCTCGGCGGCCTCGGCGTCGTCGCGGTACCGGCCGCGGGGACCGAGCCAGAGCCGCAGGCCGTCACCCCGGGTGCGGGGGATGACGTGCTGGTGCACGTGCGGGACGCTCTGGCTGACGACGTTGTTGACGATGAGCAGCGCGCCCTCGGACCCGGTCGCCGCCTCCACCGCCCGCTGCAGGCGCTGGCTGCTGCGCAGCCACTCCTCCGCCAGCGCGAGAGGCAGGTCGTCGTGGGTCTGCACGTGGAGGGTGGGCACGAGCAGCACGTGGCCGGGGAACAGCGGGTGGGTGTCGAGGAACGCGATGACGCCCTCGGTGCGCAGCACGACGTGCGCGGGGGAGCGCCCGGCGACGATCGCGCAGAACACGCACGGGCGGTCGGTGCCGCGGGGCGTGTAGTCCATGCCCCGACCCTGCCCGGGGTGCCACCGGCCCGCGAGCCGGCGCGTCAGGCGACGGGCGCGGGGACGGGGGTCGCCGCGGGCGGTCGGCGCGCACCGT
>NZ_JBBEOI010000305.1 GCF_037860755.1 Aquipuribacter hungaricus
GGCCCTGCGACGGGCGGCGTGGCCGGTGGCGACGGCTCGACCGGCCCTGTCGGCCCGGTCGGCTCCACCAGGTCGTCGGTGCCGTCGAGCACGTCGCCCTCGCTGGCCGGCGGCGGCGCCTGGTCCCGCGCGGCGGGGCCGACGAGCGGCTCCAGGCAGAGGCTGCACCACTCCTGACCGGCCGCCACCCGCGCGCCGCACCGGGGGCAGCGTCCGTCGACAGCACCCGGCACCCCGCCCGTGCCGCCCGTGCTGCTCGCGCCGTCCCCGCTGTCTGTGCCGTCCGTCCCGCTCACCGCGACCGGTCCCCCTCCTGGCCGTCCTTCCACCCGTGCAGGCCAAGCTTCCACGTCCGGCGCAGCCGGTCCGGGAGGCGCCTGGCGCGCCGGTCGGACCGAGCAGCCCGGGCGCCCGGGGCCACGGGGTCCAGCCGCACGTACAGGTGGGCGACCGTGCCGCCGGCCACCTCCTCCAGCCACACCTCGGCCGACCCCTGCAGCGCGGCCGTGCGCCGCCCGGGCCGGGTGCACGCCGACCAGCGCAGCCCCTGCTCGTCCCGGTCCTCGGTGACGACCAGGTCGAGGTCCGGCAGCCACGACGCCCACCTCGTCCCGGTCCGTCCCCGGACGTCCCGTCGCGGCGCCCGCAGGAAGGTGTCGTCCACGACGTCGACCAGGGGCACGGTCCCCAGGATGCCCCTGCCCGGGCGGGCGGTCGGTCTAGGGTGGCGAGGACCCCCGCAGGACCGTCTCGACGAGGAGCACACCGTGCGCGAGTTCACCGTCCCCGCAGCCGTGGAGCCCTACCCGGGCACCATGGCCGACGTCGTCGTCGACCGCGCGCGCGCCACCCCGGACGCGGCCATGTTCTCCCGCCGCGAGGGCGACGCCTGGACCGACGTGAGCGCCGCGCAGTTCCTCGCCGAGGCCACCGCGCTGGCCAAGGGCCTCATCGCCTCGGGCATCGAGCCCGGCGACCGCGTCGCCCTCATGTCGCGCACCCGCTACGAGTGGACGCTCGCCGACCACGCCATCTGGTTCGCCGGCGCGGTGACGGTCCCCGTGTACGAGACGAGCTCCGCCGAGCAGGTCGCGTGGATCCTGTCCGACTCCGGCTGCCGGGCGGTCTTCGTCGAGGCCGACCACCACGCCGCGACCGTCGCGCGGGTCGCGGACCGGACGCCCTCGTGCACGCACACCTGGGTCTTCGACTCCGGCGGGCTCGACGCGCTCGTCGACTCCGGCGCCGACGTGGCCGACGACGCCGTGGACGCCGCGCACGGCGGCCGCACCGCCTCGGACCTGGCGACGATCATCTACACCTCCGGCACGACGGGGCGCCCCAAGGGCTGCGAGCTCACCCACGGCAACTTCGTCGACCTGAGCCGCAACGCGGAGTCCAGCCTCTGGGAGGTCCTCCACATGGAGGGCGCCTCGACGCTGCTGTTCCTCCCCCTGGCCCACATCTTCGCCCGCTTCATCCAGGCGCTGTGCGTGACCACCGGGGTGCGGATGGGCCACCAGCCCGACCCCAAGGAGCTGCTCCCGGCGCTGGGCTCGTTCAGCCCGACGTTCATCCTCAGCGTCCCGCGGGTGTTCGAGAAGGTCTACAACTCCGCGGAGCAGAAGGCGACGGCCGACGGCAAGGGGAAGATCTTCGCCGCCGCCGCGCAGACCGCGATCGACTGGTCGAAGGCCCAGGACACCGGCGGGCCCGGCCTGGTGCTGCGCGGCAAGCACGCGCTGTTCGACCGGCTCGTCTACGTCAAGCTCCGCGACCGGCTCGGTGGCCGCGTCCGCTACGCGGTGTCCGGCGGGGCGCCGCTCGGCGAGCGCCTGGGGCACTTCTTCCGCGGCATCGGCCTGGTCGTGCTCGAGGGCTACGGCCTCACGGAGACCACGGCGCCGTCCACCGTCAACGTCCCCGAGCGGGTCAAGATCGGCACCGTCGGCAAGCCGATCCCCGGCTGCGGGGTGCGGATCGAGGACGACGGCGAGGTGTCGCTGTCCGGGGTCAACGTGCTGCGCGGGTACTTCCACAACGACACGGCCACCGCGGAGGCCATCGTCGACGGCTGGTTCCACACCGGGGACCTCGGCGAGCTCGACGAGGACGGCTACCTGACGATCACCGGGCGCAAGAAGGAGATCATCGTCACCGCCGGCGGCAAGAACGTCGCCCCGGCGCAGCTGGAGGACCGGATCCGGGCTCACCCGCTCGTCGGGCAGTGCATGGTCGTCGGGGACCAGCGGGCCTTCGTCGCCGCGCTCGTCACCCTGGACCCGGAGATGTTGCCGATCTGGCTGGCCAACAACGACCGGCCCGAGATGACGACCGCGCAGGCCGCCGAGGACCCCGACGTGCTCGCCGCCGTCCAGTCCGCCATCGACGACGCGAACACGCTCGTGTCCAAGGCGGAGTCGATCCGCAAGTTCACCGTGCTGCCCGTGGACTTCACCGAGGAGAGCGGCCACCTCACGCCGTCGATGAAGCTCAAGCGCAACGTGGTCCTCTCGGACTACCAGGCACAGGTGGAGAAGCTCTACGCCGGCTGAGCCGCGGCGCAGGTTTGGGGACCGCCGGGACGAGGTACCCAGCGGGGTACCGCCTGACGCCCGACCCCGGCCGTCGCACGTGGCACCGGCGCCCGGCCCTGGAGGACCTCGCATGGACAGCGTGAGCACCACGCCCGTGGTGCTGCTGACCCCGTCGAGCAGTGCGCTGGCGGTCCTCCGCGAGCACCCGCGCGCCTCGTCGGTCCAGGACCTGTTCGCGCGGCTGTCCGCCGACGGCGACGTCCGCACCGTCGTCGTCGGTCCCGGCGTCGACCTGCCCGAGGTGCTCGACCTGGTGCGGCGCGTCCGCGCCGAGCACCCCGGTGTCGGGGTCGTCCTCGAGCGCTACTTCGTCAGCGCCCCCGAGATCGAGCGGGCCCTGGACGAGGGGGTGCGCGAGGTCGTCCCGGTGGGTGCGCTGGGAGCGCTGTCGGACGCCGTCGCCCGCAGCCGCGAGGCCGGTGCCGGTCGTCGGCGTGCCGACCCGGCCGCCCCGGTCGACCAGGCTGCGGCCGGCGACCAGGCTGCGGCCGGCGACCAGGGTGCTGCTGGCGACCACGATGCTGCTGGGGACCAGGCAGCGGTCGCGGACCAGACTGGCACCGCGGAGCAGACGGCATACGCGGCCGGGACCGCTCCCGCGGGCCCGACGGCTCCGGCGGAGCCGGGTGCTGTCCCGGACCAGGAGCCGGCCGTCGGGACCGAGGGCGTCGACCCGTTCGAGGCGTTCCGTCCCGGCGGGGCCGTCGGGCCGGTCGTGCCCGGGGACCGGGCACCGGTCCTGCCGCAGGGACCGACCGACGCCGCAGCCCCCCCGAGCCTCACGACGCAGGAACCCCTCGCCCCGCAGCCGGGCATGCGCACCCGCGTGGCCCAGTCGCTGGCACCGCAGACCGAGGCCGCGCAGGACGAGGCCGCGCAGACCCCGCTCGCACCGGTCGTCGGACCCTCCGCCCCCACCGCCCCCCGCCGCGAGGGCCGCCGGGCGTCGCGCGCGCCGGACCGGACGACGGGCGGCGGCGACCCGCCCCCCACGCCGGCCC
>NZ_JBBEOI010000306.1 GCF_037860755.1 Aquipuribacter hungaricus
GGCGACGACCGCCGCGGGGGCGAGGAACGCCCAGAGCGGGAGCTCGCCGGGCGAGGGCAGCGCGGCCAGCAGCGGCACCGCCGGGACGTCGACGACGCCGGAGCCGCCGGGCCCGACGTGGCCGGCACCGACCCAGGTGCCGGGGCCGGCGAGGACGGCCGCGGCCCACAGGACCGCGGTGGGCAGGAACACCAGCTGGAGCAGCAGGAGCGCGAGGCCGCCGCCGAGGCCCGGTGCGAGCGAGGTCTGCACCTGGCCCACGGTCGTGAGGTCCAGCAGCAGGGCGGCCGACAGCAGGACGGCACCACCCAGCAGCCACCCGGCGAGCGCGACCCCCGCGGCGGGGACGACGCGGGCGACCTGCACCTCGACGTGGCGGGGCAGCCTGCCCAGCAGCTCGTCGCGGTGGTGCAGGAGCACGGCCGGCAGCGCCGCGGCCACGACGAGCACAGCGGCACCCAGCGCGCAGGCGGTCGGGTCGGGCGTGACGACGGGGGTGTCCACCGCCCAGGCGAGCGCCCAGGCCGCCCCGGCCCAGACCAGCGCCATGACGAGGACCAGCAGCAGCGACCGCACGGGCCCGCCCCGGGACGCCGTCCGGCGGCCCGCCCGCCACACGGGCCAGACCGCGAGCGCGACCAGGAGGAGCGGCGGCAGCGACACGAGCGAGGCGACCTCGGTGGGCGGGTCCCCCGGCGACGTCGAGGTGACGACCAGGCTGGTCACGCCCAGGTCGCCGAGGTGGGCGAGCAGCCACGCCGACGTGCCCAGCCGGACCGCCTGCGCCCAGCCGGTCTCGGCCGCGGGGTCGCTCACCCAGCCGAGGACGAGCAGGCCGACGCAGACCACCAGCCCCACGGCGATGCCGCCGACGGCCAGGGACACCGCGAGCCGGAGGTCGGCGAAGGCGTCCCCGAGGCCGGCGAGGCGACCCCTGCCGCCCTCGCCCGGGCCGTCCTGGCCGTGGCCGCGGGCGGGCACCCGGTCGGCGTGCGCGGGGGCCTCGGCGGGGCGCCTGGCGGTCGGGGTCCGGGCGCTGCTCACCGGTCCATGGTGGTCCCGCGGGCGCGGGACCCGGTCGAGCGACACACCTTCGGGCGCCGGCACACGGGCGGACGAGTCGGGTGCGTGACGACGACGGGGGCGGGACGCGCAGGTCTCCCCGCGCGTCCCGCCCCCGTCCGGGGCGAGCTGCCGTCAGCCGGCGGTGATGATCTCGCGCATGAGCCGGGCGGTCTCGCTCGGGGTCCGGCCGACGCGCACGCCGACGGCCTCGAGCGCCTCGGCCTTGGCGGCCGCGGTCCCGGCCGAACCGGACACGATGGCGCCGGCGTGGCCCATGGTCTTGCCCTCGGGCGCGGTGAAGCCCGCGACGTAGCCGACGACCGGCTTGGTCACGTGGTCCTTGATGTAGGCCGCCGCGCGCTCCTCGGCGTCGCCGCCGATCTCGCCGATCATGACGATGGCCTTGGTGTCGGGGTCCGCCTCGAACGCCGCGAGGCAGTCGATGTGGGTGGTCCCGATGACCGGGTCCCCGCCGATGCCGACGCACGTGGTGAAGCCGAGGTCCCGCAGCTCGTACATCATCTGGTAGGTCAGCGTGCCGGACTTGCTGACCAGCCCGATGGGGCCGGCCTGGGTGATGTCGGCGGGGATGATGCCCGCGTTGGCCAGCCCGGGGCTGATGAGGCCGGGGCAGTTGGGCCCGATCAGCCGGGTGGTGCCGCTGGCGGCGGCGAGGGCGTAGAACTCGGCGGAGTCCTTGACCGGCACGCCCTCGGTGATGCACACCGCGAGCGGGATGCCGGCCTCGACGGCCTCGACGACGGCGGCCTTGGTGAACTTCGCCGGGACGAAGATGACCGTGACGTCGGCGCCGGTCTCGACCATCGCCTCGCTCACCGAGCCGAACACCGGCAGCTGCACGGGCTGGCCGTCCGCCCCGGTGAACTCCACGCTCTGGCCACCCTTGCCGGGGGTGACCCCGCCGACGACGGAGGTGCCCGAGGCGAGCATCCGCTGGGTGTGCTTGCGCCCCTCGGAGCCGGTCATGCCCTGGACGACGACCTTGGACGTCCCTGTCAGGAAGATTGCCACGTCTGCTCGATCCCTCTCAGCCAGCTGCCAGCTCGGCGGCGCGGTCGGCCGCGCCGTCCATGGTGTCGACCTGCTCCACGCCGGGCAGGGCCGCGTCGGTGAGGATCTGCCGCCCCAGCTCCGCGTTGTTGCCGTCCAGGCGGACGACGAGCGGCTTGGTCACGGCCTCGCCGCGGGACGACAGCAGCTCGAAGGCGCTGACGATCCCGTTGGCCACCGCGTCGCAGGAGGTGATCCCCCCGAAGACGTTGACGAAGACGCTGCGCACCTGGGCGTCGGAGATGATGATCTCCAGCCCGTTCGCCATGACCTCGGCCGAGGCGCCGCCGCCGATGTCGAGGAAGTTGGCGGGCTTGACCCCGCCGTGGCCCTCGCCGGCCTGGGCGACGACGTCGAGCGTGCTCATGACGAGCCCGGCGCCGTTGCCGATGATGCCGACGCTGCCGTCGAGCTTGACGTAGTTGAGCCCCTTCTCCTTGGCGGCCCGCTCCAGCGGGTCCTCCGCGGAGGAGTCGACGAGCGCCTCGTGGTCGGCGTGGCGGAAGCCCGCGTTCTCGTCGAGGGTCACCTTGCCGTCCAGGGCGATGACGTCGCCCGCGCCGGTGGAGACCAGCGGGTTGACCTCGACGAGGGTGGCGTCCTCGGAGACGAAGACCGTCCACAACGTCTGCAGGACGTCGGCGACCTTGCCGGCCAGCTCGCCCTCGAACCCGGCGGCGGCGGCGATCTCGGCGGCCTTGGCCGCGTCGACGCCCTCGAGCGCGTCGACGGCGACCCGGGCCAGCGCCTCGGGCCGCTCGACGGCGAGCGTCTCGATGTCGACGCCGCCCTCCTTGGAGGCCATGGCCAGGTAGGTGCGGTTGGAGCGGTCGAGCAGGTAGGAGACGTAGTACTCCTCGGCGATGTCCGCGCCCTGGGCGACCATCACGCGCTGGACGGTGTGGCCCTTGATGTCCATGCCGAGGATGGCCCCGGCGTGCTGCTCGGCCTCGTCGGCCGTCTTCGCGACCTTGACGCCGCCGGCCTTGCCCCGGCCGCCGACCTTGACCTGGGCCTTGACGACGGTGACGCCGCCGATCCGCTCGGCCGCGGCCCGGGCCTCCGCGGGGGTCGTGGCGACCTCGCCCGCGAGCACGGGGACGCCGTGCCGCTCGAACATGTCTCGCGCCTGGTACTCGTACAGATCCACGTCTGTCTCACGTCCTCTGGGTCAGCAGGTCCGGTGCGCCACGGTGCGCGACGTCGCACGCCTGGTGCCTGGGCGCGGCAACCCTATCGGTGGACGGGGGGCCGGCCTCCCGTCGCGACGGCCCGCCCGCGGAGACGGTGGTCACACACCGTGCCGGGCCGCACGGTGAGGAGCGGCGCCCGCGCGGTATCGGGAGGCACGGCCCGTGCTCCTGCCGCCATGGACAGCAGCCGCCCGCAGCCGCCGCCGGTCCGCGTCCCGCGGCCCCGCTCCCCCAGCGACCCGCGCCGCCCGGGGTCG
>NZ_JBBEOI010000307.1 GCF_037860755.1 Aquipuribacter hungaricus
AGCAGGGCGTCGACGAGCCGCTCCCAGCCGCCGGGGGTCCCCGCAGGCACGGGGACCTCCGGCCGGCCGGCCGCCTGCTCCTCCGGCCGGTCGCCCGGTCGGGTCCCCGGCTGGTCGTCTGCCCGGTCGTCCGGACGACCGTCGCGGGCGGCGCGCACGGCCTCGGCGGCCGCGCGGACCTGCTCGACGGACACCGGCAGCGAGGCCGGCCACGGCATGCGCCGCTCGGGGACCTCGCGGGGGTTGACCTCCTTGGCGCCGTCCTCGGGCAGGTCGGGCTCGTGCCAGGCGAGGACGGGCACGCCGGCCTCGCGGGTCTCCAGCAGGAACGGGGAGGCCTCGCGGGGGCGGCTGCCGTCGGCCCAGCGGGCACCGGTGGCCAGCAGCGAGCGCCGGGGGCGGGTGAGGGCGACGTAGGCAAGGCGCCGCTCCTCGGCGGCCGCGTGGAGCCCGGCCTCGGTCCGGAACTCCACCCACCGCTGCTTCCAGTCCTCCTTGGACACCGCGCCGTGCAGCCGCCAGACGGGCAGGGAGTCGGTGTCCCCGCGGGCGGGCCAGGGCAGCACGCCGTTGCCGCTGAGCCAGCCGTTCCCGGGGCTGCCCGACGCCTCGCGGACGGGGAACCCGCCCGAGACGAGGTCGACCACGGCGACGTCGTCCCACTCCAGGCCCTTGGCGGAGTGGATGGTGATGATCTGCACGGTGGCGGGGTCGGGCTGCACGTCGACGACCTCCAGGCCCCGCTCGTCCTCGCGGGCGGCGTCGAGCCAGGCGAGGAAGCCGGCCAGCGTCGAGCTGCCGTCGACGTCGACGTAGCCGGCGGCCTCGGCGACGAGCCGGTCGAGGACGCGGCGGCCCTGCCGGGGGTCGGACGAGGCCGCCAGCACCTCCACGTCGACGCCGGTGGCCGCGACCGCGGCGAGCACCACGTCGACGACCGGCCGGTGCAGGCTCTGCCGGACCCGGCCGAGCACCGAGGACAGGGCCTGGCAGCGCGACCGGCCGGCCTCGCTGAGCCGGCGCCCGCGCGCCGACGTCCAGCCGGGCGGCGGGAGCAGGTCGAGGGCGTCGACGAGGCTGGCCGCGTCCCGGTCCCCGCCGGCCAGCTCGCGGGAGCGGTCCTGGAGGGCGTCGAGGTCGGCCGGCGCGAGGGTCCACCGCGGCCCGGTGAGCAGCCGGACGAGCGCGTCGCCCCGGCCCGGGTCCGCGGCGGCGGTGAGGACGCTGACGAGGTCGACCACCTCGGGCTCGTCGAGCAGCCCTCCCAGGCCCAGCACCACCACGGGCACGCCCGCCCCGCGCAGCGCGTCCTCGAAACGGCTCATCTGGCTGCGGCGCCGGCACAGCACCGCCTGGGTCGGCACGCGGCCGTCCACGGCGTGGTCGCGGCGCTCGAGCAGCCAGCGGGCCACCAGGTCCGCCTCCTCCTCGACCGTCTCCAGGTAGGCGGCGCGCACGTGGCCGGGCGCGGCCGTCGGGGCCGGGTGCAGGACGCCGACGTCGAGGCCGCCCGTGCTGGCCGAGGTCTCGCGCAGGTCGGCCGCCACCCGGTTGGCGACGTCGAGGACGAGGCCGGGGTTGCGCCACGACGTGGACAGGGTGAGCTGCGCGGGCGGCCCGCCGTCGGAGGAGGAGAACCGGCGCAGGAAGCGGCCGAGCGTGCCCGAGCTCGCCCCCCGCCAGCCGAAGATCGACTGGTGCGGGTCCCCGACCGCCGTCACGGGGTGGCCGTCGCCGAACAGCGCCGCCAGCAGGTCGGTCTGCACGGCCGAGGTGTCCTGGTACTCGTCGAGGAACACGACCCGGTGCTCGGCGCGCAGCTCCGCGGCGACGCCGGGCATCGCGGCGACCTCGGCGGCGAGCAGCACCTGGTCGCCGTGGTCGAGCAGGCCGGCGTCCCTCTTGCGGGCGGTGTAGGCGGCCAGCAGCGGGACCAGCGCCCGCCGCCGCACCAGCGACGCGAG
Organism: Aquipuribacter hungaricus; assembly: GCF_037860755.1. NCBI lineage: Bacteria > Bacillati > Actinomycetota > Actinomycetes > Micrococcales > Intrasporangiaceae > Aquipuribacter > Aquipuribacter hungaricus. The sequence goes on from NZ_JBBEOI010000307.1 coordinate 1,965, forward strand.
CACCTCCTTCTGCGCCTCGGTGCTCAGCAGCCCGTCGTCCTGGTGGGCGACCAGGGCCGCGACGTGGCTGTCGAGGACGTCGGCGAGCCGGTCGGGGGTGACGCGGTGCTCGGAGCACTCCCCCGCCAGGGCGAGCACGGCGGTGGCCACGGCCCGCGGCTCCATGCCGACGTCGAGGGGGTGCGGCCAGTCGCGCACCACGCGGTCGACGAGCTGGTGGGCGGCGGCCTCGCCGAGCAGGCGCACCTCGTCCAGGTGGAGCAGGGCGGCGTGGGCGGCCACCAGGTCGGCCGCGAAGGAGTGGTAGGTCCGCGCCTGCGGCCGCTCCTGCAGCACGGGCAGGGAGCCCGCCGAGCCGGGACCGGCGGCGGACCAGGCCTGCATCCGCTCCACGGCACGCGTCACCCGCTCGCCGAGCTCCCCGGCCGCCTTGCGCGTGAAGGTGAGGCCGAGCACCTCGTCCGCCCTCACCTGCCCGGTGCCGACGAGCCACGCGACCCGGAGGCTCATCGTCTCGGTCTTGCCGGACCCCGCCCCGGCGACGACGAGGGCGCTGTCCAGGGGGGCGGTCACGACGGCGCGCTGCTCCTCGCCCAGGCGGTAGGGCAGGGCGAGCGCCGTCTCGAGCTGGGCGACGTCCTCCAGCAGCACGGTGCTCACGCCGCGTCCTCCTCGGTGATGGCCTGCCGGACCGCGGGGTCCGGCAGGGCCACGGGCGCCCCGGTGCCGGCGGGCGGCGGTGTGCGGCGGCCCTGCGGTGTGGTCGGGCAGCTCGACGCGACGAGGCAGCGCTGGCAGGCGCTCCCGGGCCGGGCGACGAAGCTGCCCGCCCGCATCCCTGCCCCGACCTCGCGGACCCGCTCGCGGACGGCCTCCAGGCCGTCCTCGCCGGGGGCCGGCTGCACGCGCTCGGCGGCCTTCCGGGCCGGTGTGCCCACGAACAGGAGCAGCCCCCCGGCGGGGGCACCGACGATGCCCTCGAGGGCGCCGGACTCCACGGCCAGCTGGTACAGCTGCAGCTGGGGGTTCTCGCGCGCGTCGGCCGCGGAGGCCGCGGACCGGCCCGTCTTGAGGTCGACGACGCGGACCCCGCCGTCCGCGGTGCGCTCGACCCGGTCGACGGTGCCGCGCACGGTGACGCCGTCGACGGTGTAGGAGAACGGCACCTCGGACCCGAGGACCTCCACGCCGGCGGCGCGCTGCTGCGCGGCCCACACCGACAGCTTGGCGAGCATGTCCTCCACGCGGCGGCGCTGGTGCCGGGAGACCCAGCCGTCGCCGAGCTCGAGGTCCTCCCAGCCCTGCTCGACCACCACCCGCAGCGCGGGGACGTCGGCGTCGGGGACCTCCTCCAGCGCGGCGTGGACGAGCGTGCCGAGGCCCTGCGCGGTGCCCTGGGGGACGGTGCCGCCGCTCGCGGTGAGGTACCACTGCAGCGGGCAGCGCAGGTACTTCTCCACCGCCGACGGCGACACGGCGAGGTCGCCGACCTGCCGGTCCGGCACCGGGCCGGTGGGCAGCCACGACCACTCGGCCGGGTCCGCGCCCCGCACCCCGGCGTCGGCGAGGCGGGCCAGCAGGAGGGCGGCCCCGGCAGCGTCCGGCCCCGCCCCGGCGGCG
>NZ_JBBEOI010000308.1 GCF_037860755.1 Aquipuribacter hungaricus
GGAGCCGCCGGAGCGCCCGCCGGTGCTGGAGCCGGCCTGGGCGCCGGAGCGGCGCGAGCGGCCGGTCGCGCGGCGGCCGGTGCCCGTCTCGCCCTGCAGGGCGGCCATCTTCTCGGCGGGGGAGGTGTACTCGCGCTTGGGCGCGACCTCGCCGACGAGCTCCGCGACCACGGGGCTGCCGGGCTGGACGCGGTCCTTGCGGGGGGTGACCTTCGCCTGGCGCATGAGCGTGGTGACCTCGCGCTCCTGCTCCGGCAGCACGACGGTGACGACCGTGCCCTCGGACCCGGCGCGGGCGGTGCGGCCCGAGCGGTGCAGGTAGGCCTTGTGCTCGGTCGGCGGGTCGACGTGGACGACGAGCTCGACGTCGTCGACGTGGATGCCGCGGGCCGCGACGTCGGTGGCGACGAGGACGTTGACCTCGCCCTCGGAGAACGCGGTGAGGTTCCGCTGGCGCGCGCCCTGGGTGAGGTTGCCGTGCAGGTCGACCGACGGGATGCCCGCGGCGATGAGCTGCTTGGCCAGCTTCTTGGCGGAGTGCTTGGTGCGCATGAAGAGCACCCGGCGCCCGGTGCCGGAGGCGAGCTCGCGGACGACCTCGCTCTTGGCGGTGGCGTCGGAGACCGACAGCAGCCGGTGCGTCATGGTCGACACCGGGGACTCCGCGGAGTCGACGGAGTGGGTGCGCGGGTCGCGCAGGTACCGGCGGACGAGCCGGTCGACGCCGTTGTCCAGCGTGGCGCTGAACAGCATCCGCTGGATGCCGGCCGGGGTGGCGTCGAGGATGCGCGTGACGGCGGGCAGGAAGCCCAGGTCGGCCATGTGGTCGGCCTCGTCGAGCACGGTGATCCGGACCTGGTCGAGGAACACCTCGCGCTGGCCCATGAGGTCCTCGAGGCGGCCCGGGCAGGCGATGACGATGTCGACGCCGCGGCTCAGGGCCTGGGTCTGACGGCCCTGGGGGACGCCGCCGAAGACCGTGGTGACCGTGAGGCCGTTGGTCTCGGCGAGGGGGCGCAGCACCTCGGCGATCTGGGTGGCCAGCTCGCGGGTGGGGGCCAGGACGAGCGCGCGGGGGCGCTTGGTCGTCCGGGTCGTCGTGGTGTCCGACAGCAGGCGGCTGACGATCGGCAGCGCGAAGGCCAGCGTCTTGCCGGAGCCGGTGCGTCCGCGGCCCAGGACGTCGCGCCCGGCCATGGAGTCCGGCAGCGTCGCGGTCTGGATCGGGAAGGGGGCGGTGATGCCCTGCGCGGACAGCGCCGCGACGAGGGGGGCGGAGACGCCGAGGGCGTCGAAACCGGGGGTGGGCTGCGACTCGGGCGTCGCGGACAGGGGTGTTCCAGGCATGTGGGTGCTCGCGCCTCTCAGGCGTGGTCGGGGCGCCGCAGACAGACCTCGGCTTGGTCCGGCAGGTGGTGCGTGCCGGAGCCGGTGCAGGTGCTCCACGACGGTGCGGCGCGCACGGGTCGGCGCGGCGCTGCAGCCATCCTCCCACACCGGGGGGCGGGGGTCCGCGCCGCTCCGCGCGCGACGGCCCCGCCTGGGACAGTGGCCGTGTGCCCCGTGCCCCGAGAGCCGTCCCCGAGCGCGTGCGGCGCCTGGGCCGGACCGCCCCGCTGCTCGTGCAGTCGGCCGTCGCCGCCGGGCTGGCGTACTGGGTGGCCAGCACGGTGCTCGGGCACGAGCAGCCGTTCTTCGCGCCGGTCGCCGCGATCGTCGGCCTCGGTGCGTCCTACCGGCAGCGCGGCCGTCGAGCGGTGGAGATCGTCGTCGGCGTGGCGATCGGCGTCGGGGTCGGCGACCTCGTCGTCGCGCTCGTCGGGCCCAGCATCTGGGTCCTCGTCCTGGCGGTCCTCGTCGCCATGAGCCTGGCGGTGTTCCTCGACGTGGGGGCCCTCGTGGTCACCCAGGCGGGGGTGCAGTCGGCGATCGTCACCACGCTCGTGGCCAACCCGTCGCAGGGCCTGGACCGCTGGCTCGACGCGGTCGTCGGCGGCGCGACGGCGCTGCTCATCGCCGTGCTGTCGCCGGTGGGGCCGCTGCGGCGCCCCCGCGAGCACGCCGTGGAGGTGCTGCGGACCCTGGCGGACCTGCTGCGCGACGCCGTGTCGGCCAACCGGACCGGCGACGTCGACCTGGCCCGGCGGACGCTGGAGCGGGCGCGGGAGACCGAGTACTCGCTGGGACAGCTGCGCGACCTCACGGAGGAGCGCTCAGACGCGGCGTCCCTGTCGCTGCTGCGCCGCTCGCGCTCCCGCCGGGCCCGCAGCGACGCCCACGCCGCCACGGTCCTCGACCTGGCCGTCCGCAACGCCCGGGTGCTCGTCCGCAGGGCCGACGTGGCCGTCGAGCGCGAGGACCCGATCCCGGCGGAGGTGCTGCGCCTGGTCGGCGACCTGGCCGACGTCGTCGACCACCTGGCCGCCGGCTACGACGACCCCGCCCAGCAGCCGCTGCTGCGCCGCGAGCTCACGGCGCTCGCCGAGCGGTCGTCGACGTTCGCGGTGCCGCTCGGGCTGTCGGGGGCGACGGTCCTCGCGCAGTGCCGGTCCCTCGTCACCGACCTGCTGCGCCTCACGGGCCTGGGCCACGGCGAGGCGCTGGGGCTCGTGCCCCGCATGCACGCCTGAGGCCCGGACCGGTCCTGCGGACGAGGCACTGGCTGGTGCGGCTCCTGCGGGAGCGGCCCAGCAGCTACGTGATGGCTGCGGCCCCCGCCGGCTGCGTCCCGGCGGGCGAGGGCAGGCGGGGCAGCAGCAGCGGGACCAGGCCCGGCAGCGCCGCGACGGCCGAGAGCAGGCCGAAGCCGACGGCCGCGGAGACCCCGGCCGCGGCGGGCAGGCCGACGGCGGCGAAGCAGAGCGCCGCCCCGGCCTCACGGGCGCCCCAGCCCGCCACCGTCAGTGGCACCCCGGCGAGCACGAGCACGACCAGCACCGCCGGCACGACGTCGCCCAGCGGGGCGACGGTGCCCGTGGCGCGCGCCGCGACGACGAACAGCGTCACGGCGCAGGCCAGCACCCCGACCGAGAGCCCGGCGGCCGCCAGCAGCGCCGGGACCAGCGCCGGGGGCAGCCCGCGTGCCCCGCCGGTGCGACGCCAGGGCTGCCACAGCAGCACGCCGACGAGGACCGCCACCGCCCCCGCGACCACGAGGACGGCCACCGTGCGGCCGTCCGCCCCGTCGGCGGCGCCGAGCAGGTCGGGGCGCCGGAGCAGGACGACGACCACCGCGAGGACGAGCACCGCGTGCCCGACCACGCGCTCGAGCGCCACCGCCCGGGCGGCGGGGAGCAGGCCGACGTCCTTCCCGTGGCGCCTGGCCCGGTCCACGTCGCCGAGCACCGCGCCGGGCAGCACCTGGTTGAGCAGCTCGCTGCGCAGGTACTCCGCCCACGCCTGCAGCGGCCCCAGCGGCGCGCCCAGCGCCCGCGCGACGACGAGCCACCGGGCGGCGGCCAGCGCCCGGAAGCCCAGCCCCAGGGCCACGGCGAGCAGCACCGGCCCCGGCGACAGCACGGCGGTCCCGTCCCGCAGTGCCTGGCCGCCCACCGCGACGGCGAAGTCGGAG
>NZ_JBBEOI010000309.1 GCF_037860755.1 Aquipuribacter hungaricus
GGCACGGCGACCGGCGGCGCGGGCGGGACGGCGGCCGGCGCCTCCGTGCCGCTGGCGGACGTGCCGGTCGGCGAGGCCGTCGTGGTGGACGTCGACGGCGCGCGATACGTCGTCGCCCAGCCCAGCGAGGGCGAGGTGGTCGCGTTCTCGGCCAGCTGCACCCACGCGGGCACCACCGTCGAGGCCGCCGGCGGGCTCGAGCTCCGCTGCCCCAACCACGGCAGCCGTTTCGACGCCGCCGACGGGGCCGCCGTGCTCAACGGCCCGGCCGAGGAGCCGCTGCCGTCGGTGGGAGCACGCGTCGAGGGCGACCAGGTCGTCCTGGACGTCTGAGCGCCTGCCCTGACGGCAGGGCTGTCACCGGCGGCGCCTACCCTCGTCGTCGTGGCGGACCCCTCGACCTACCGCCCCAAGACGGGTGAGATCCCGGAGCTGCCGGGTGTCTACCGGTTCTCCGACGCCCACGGGCGGGTCATCTACGTCGGCAAGGCCAAGAGCCTCCGGCAGCGGCTCAACAGCTACTTCGCCGACCCGGCCGGGCTGCACCCGCGCACCCAGCAGATGGTGTTCACGGCGGCGTCGGTCCAGTGGACGACGGTGGGCACCGAGGTCGAGGCGCTCCAGCTCGAGTACTCCTGGATCAAGGAGTTCGACCCGCGGTTCAACGTCAAGTACCGCGACGACAAGTCCTACCCGTGGCTGGCCGTCACGGTGGGCGAGGAGTTCCCGCGCGTGCAGGTGCTGCGCGGCGCCAAGCGCAAGGGCACCCGGTACTTCGGGCCGTACTCCCACGCCTGGGCGATCCGGGAGACCGTCGACCTGCTGCTGCGCGTGTTCCCCGTCCGCACCTGCAGCATGGGCGTCTTCAAGCGGGCTGGCCAGGTCGGCCGGCCCTGCCTGCTCGGCTACATCGACAAGTGCTCCGCGCCGTGCGTGGGGCGGGTGAGCGCCGACGAGCACCGCGACATCGTCGAGGACTTCGTCGACTTCATGGCCGGCGACGCGGCCCGCTTCGTCCGCCGGCTCGAGGGGCGGATGCGCGACGCCGCGGGGCTGCAGGACTACGAGCGCGCCGCCCGGCTCCGCGACGACATCGGCGCCCTGCAGCGCGCGCTCGAGCGCAACGCCGTCGTCCTGCCCGACGCCACCGACGCCGACGTGTTCGCCCTGGCCGAGGACGAGCTCGAGGCGGCCGTGCAGGTGTTCCACGTCCGCGGCGGGCGGATCCGCGGCCAGCGCGGCTGGGTCGTGGAGAAGGTCGAGGACGTGAGCACGCCCGACCTCGTCGAGCGGCTGCTCCAGCAGGTGTACGGCTCCGAGGACGCCGCCGAGGCCACCGGCTCCGTCCCCCGCGAGGTCCTCGTCCCGGTCGAGCCGACCGACGCCGACGAGGTGCGCGACTGGCTGAGCGCCCGGCGGGGCTCCCGCGTCGACGTCCGGGTGCCCCAGCGGGGCGACAAGCGCACCCTCATGGACACCGTGGCCGGCAACGCCAAGCAGGCCCTGGCGCTGCACAAGACGCGCCGCGCGGGCGACCTCACCACCCGCGGCCTCGCGCTGCAGGAGCTGCAGGAGGCGCTCGGCCTGCCCGAGGCGCCGCTGCGGATCGAGTGCTACGACGTCTCCCACCTCATGGGCACCGACCGGGTGGCGTCGATGGTGGTCTTCGAGGACGGCCTGCCGCGCAAGGGCGAGTACCGCACGTTCAACGTGCGCGGCGACCACGGCGAGGACGACACCGCCGCCATGCGCGAGGTGCTGCAGCGGCGGTTCCGGCGCTACCTCGAGGACCGCGAGCAGGCCGGCGACCTGGAGATGGGCCCCGACCCCGAGGACGAGGTGCCGACCGGTCCGGGCGCCATCGACCCCACCACCGGGCGGCCCCGCCGCTTCGCCTACCCGCCGCAGCTCGTCGTCGTCGACGGCGGCGCCCCGCAGGTGTCCGCGGCCGCGGCGGCGCTGGCCGACATGGGCGTCGGCGACGTCGCCGTCGTCGGCCTCGCCAAGCGGCTGGAGGAGGTCTGGCTGCCCGACGACGACCACCCGCTGGTCCTGCCGCGCACCTCGCAGGGGCTGTACCTGCTGCAGCGGCTGCGCGACGAGGCCCACCGCTTCGCCATCGGCAAGCACCGGGCCAGGCGCACCAAGGGGATGACCGTCAGCGAGCTCGACGGCGTCCCCGGGCTCGGCCCCACCCGTCGCAAGGCCCTGCTCGACGCGTTCGGGTCGGTGCGCGCGCTGCGGCAGGCCGAGGCCGAGGAGATCGCCGGCGTCAAGGGCATCGGGCCGGCGCTGGCGGCGACCGTCGTGGCCGCGCTCCGCCCCGACGCCCCGACCACCGAGGCCGCCGCCCGGGCCGCCGGGGCAGCCGGGGCGGGGGAGGACGGCCAGGGCGCCACGGACGGTCCCGCCGCCGCGCCGTCCGGTGCCACCGCCCTGTCCGCGCTCGGCCCCGGCGACGGCGGCACGAGCGACCTCGACGACATCGGCGCGGTCGACATGGCGACCGGCGAGGTGCTCAGCCGCTAGGCGCGGCATGCTGGGCGACGACCGGCACCCCCACCCACCGGCAGGAGCCGCCACGTGACCGACGCGCACCCGGACGAGGCCGAGGTCCTCATCATCACCGGCCTGTCCGGAGCCGGGCACTCCACGGCGTCCAACGTGCTGGAGGACGACGGCTGGTTCGTCGTGGACAACCTGCCGCCGCAGATGCTCCCGCCGCTGGCCGAGCTCACCATCCGCGCCGGCGGCGCCGTGCCGCGCCTGGCCGTGGCCATCGACGTCCGCGGCCGCAGCTTCACCCCGGACCTGTCCAAGGCCCTCGACGACGTCCGTGCCAAGGGGCTCACCCCGGTCGTCATGTTCCTCGACGCGGCCGACCAGGTCCTCCTCCGGCGCTTCGAGTCCGTCCGCCGCCCCCACCCGCTGCAGCCCCCCGGCACGGTGCTCGACGCCATCGCCCGCGAGCGGCTCCTGCTGCAGCCCGTCCGCGACCTCGCCGACATCTACCTGGACACCAGCGAGACCAACGTCCACCAGCTCGCCGCCAAGGTCCGCGCGGCCATGCGGCCCCGTGCGCCCGGCTCGGCGGACCTGCACCTCACGGTGATGTCGTTCGGGTTCAAGCACGGCGTGCCCGTCGACGCGGAGAACATCGCCGACGTCCGGTTCCTGCCGAACCCGCACTGGGTGCCGGGGCTCCGGCCGCGGACCGGGCTGGACCCGGAGGTCGCCGAGTACGTCTTCGCCGACCCCGCGGCCGAGGGCTTCGTCGAGGCGTACACCCGTTGCCTGGAGGTCATCACGCGCGGCTACCGCGAGGAGAACAAGCGCTTCGCCGTGGTCGCCGTCGGCTGCACCGGCGGCAAGCACCGCAGCGTCGCCGTCGCCGAGGCGCTCGCGCTCCGGCTGGCGGGCGAGGGCGTCGTCACGCACGCGGTCCACCGGGACCTGGGGCGGGAGTAGGTGGCCGGCCAGCTGCCCCGCTCGCCCCGGCCCGGCGCCGTGCCCCCCGGGGGCCGGCGCGCCCGCCGCGGCGGCCGGGTCGCCGTGACCGCCCTC
>NZ_JBBEOI010000310.1 GCF_037860755.1 Aquipuribacter hungaricus
CCGACTGGGCGGACCCGGACCCCGCCCGCGTCCGGTCGGCCGCGGACCCCGACGCCGCGTGGGCGGTCGTGCGCGCCGCGCGCCAGGCCGCACTGCCGGACGGCCTGGCCGAGCAGCTGCTGGACGGCAGCACCCGCTCCGACGTCCTCGTCGTCGACGGTCCCGCGGCGGACCGGGTGTCCGGCCGGGACGTCGCGACCCTCGCGCAGGGCCGCTCGTCGGTCGTCCTGCCCGAGGAGGCCGTCCCGCTCAGCGACCCCTTCGCCCTCAGCTACACCCCCGACGCCGTCACGGAGGTCGACGCCGGTGGCAGCACCCTCACCGCCGTCCTCGCGGACGCGACCCTGGGTGCCGACACGGCCGCCGCGCTCGAGGGCTCGCCGCTGGCCCTCACCCGCGTCGTCGCCCGCCTGGCGACGACCACGCTGCAGCGGCCCAACGACCCCCGGCTGCTGGCCGTCACCCTCCCGGCGGACCTGTCCCCCGTGCCCGGGGCCGCCCAGCACGTCGCCGACGCGCTGTCGGGGACGCCGTGGGCGGACACGGTGAGCCTGTCGACCGCGCTGGGCACCCCGCCCTCGACCGAGCCCCGCGAGCCCCTGCCCGGCGGCCGGTCGCCGCAGGTGCCCGGGGTGGACGGGCTGCTGGAGGCGCTCGCCGACGCCCGCCAGGTCGCCGCCGCCGCGGCGGTCCCCGAGGACCCGGTGCAGGCCGCCGCCCTCGACCTGCGGGCCGCCGCCAGCCTCTCCCGGTCGACGCCCCCCGAAGCGCCCGCCGAGCTCGCGGCGCTCGTGCGGGAGCAGACCCGTGGCACCGTGGACGGGGTGCAGGTCGTGCCCGGGTCCCGCGTCACGCTCGTCGCCGCGGAGGCCGGGCTGCCCGTCACGGTCGTCAACGAGCTCGACACGGAGGTGAGCCTGGTGCTCGAGGTACGGTCCCGCTCGCCGCGCCTGCAGGTGCCGCAGGCCCGCGTGCCCGTCACGGTGCAGCCGGGCCAGCGGACCGTCGTCGACGTGCCCGTCGTCGCCGTCGCCTCCGGCGCCGCCGAGGTCGAGTCGCAGCTGACCACCGCCGACGGGCGGGCCTGGGGCCCGGTCTCCAGCGTCGACGTCACCGTCGCCACCCAGGCCGAGGGCCGGGCGCTCACCGTCGTGGGGGTGGTCGTCGCCGTCGTCTTCGTCGTCGGGGCCGCCCGGGCCTTCGTCCGCGACCGCCGCGGGCGCGAGCTCGTCGGCGCCGGGCCGGTCGAGCCGTGAGCGCCACCACGACGCCCCGCCCCCGCTCCGGGCTGGTGCGGGCCACCGCGGTCATGGCCAGCGGCAGCCTGGTCTCGCGGCTGCTCGGCCTGGCCAGCAAGTCGCTGCTCACGCTCCTCCTGGGCGCCTCCGCGGCCAACCTCGCCGCCAACGCCTTCGACGTCGCCAACAAGATGCCCAACCTCATCTACGCCCTCGTGGCCGGCGGCGCCCTCAACGCGGTGCTCGTGCCGCAGATCGTCCGTGCCGACAAGGACGGGGCCCGGGGGCGGGAGTTCCTCGACCGGCTGTTCACCATGGCCACCGTCGGCCTGCTCGGCCTCACCGTGGTGCTCACGCTGGCCGCGGGACCGCTCGTCGACCTCTACACCGGCGGCGAGTGGCGCGACCCGCAGCGCGACCTCGGGGTCGCCTTCGCGCTGTGGTGCATCCCGCAGCTGTTCTTCTACGGCATGTACACGCTGTTCGGGCAGCTGCTCAACGCCCGCGGCTCCTTCGGCCCCTACACCTGGGCGCCCGTGGTGAACAACGTGTTCGCCATCGGCGGCCTCGTCGCCTTCCTCGCGCTGTACGGGCAGCAGCGGGTGACGGACCTGTCGACGTGGACCCCGGCGATGGTGGCGCTGCTCGCGGGGACCGCCACCGCCGGCGTCGCCGCCCAGGCCCTGGTCCTCGTGCTGCCGCTGCGCCGGATCGGCTTCTCGTGGCGTCCCCGGTGGGGGCTGCGCGGTGTCGGGTTCCGGGCCGCGGGCACGGTGGCGGGCTGGACCTTCGGCGGCATCGTCGTCAGCCAGCTCGTGTTCCTGCTCGTGTCCCGGGTCGGCGCCGCGGCCCAGTCCGAGACCGAAGGGACCGCGCTCGCCGCGGTCACCGCGTCGAACACCGCATGGACCCTGGCGTTCCTGCTCTACATGCTCCCCCACGGGCTGCTCGCGGTGAGCCTGGTCACCGCGGTCTTCACGCGGGTCTCGCGCGCCGCCCACGAGGGGGACACCGCCGCCGTCGCCTCGGTCACGGCCACCCAGATGCGGGTGCTCCTGGTCGGCATGCTGCTGCCCGCGGCGGGGCTCGTCGTCCTCGGCCCCGCCATCACGACCCTGCTCTTCCAGCAGACCTCCGAGGAGGCCGCGGTCGTCGGCCGCGTCGTCATCGCGATGGCGCTCGGGCTGCCGTTCTTCAGCGTCCTGTACCTCGTGCGGCGCGTGTTCTACGCCTTCGAGGACGGCCGGACCCCGTTCCTCGTCACGCTGGTCACCGCCGGGGTGTGGGCGGCGGGCACGGTCGTGCTGCCGACCCTGCTGCCCCCGACCTGGTGGGTGCCGGCGGTGGCCGCGTCGATGAGTGCCGGCGAGGTGGCCGGGCTCGCCGCGGCCGTCGTCCTGCTGCACCGACGGATGGGCGGCGGGCTCGAGGTCCGCCGCTGGCTGTGGGTGCTCGTCCGCGCCCTGCTCGTCCTCGCCGTCGTCGCCCCGCTGGCGCACCTGGCCGCGCAGGCCACGGGCGGGGTGGGCTCCGCGGGCGAGGCGCTGGTCTCGGTGGTCGTCGGCGGGGCGGTCCTCGTCGTCGGGTACGTGCTGGGGACGGTGCTCCTGCGGGTGCGCGAGAGCCGCGAGCTGGTGGCGCTCGTGGCCGGCCGGCTCGGCCGTGCGGGTGGCAGGGCCTCAAGCCGCACCTAGGGCGTGCCGACCCTCGCTGCATGCGTCCTCTCCCGGCCGGCGGCGCCTCCGGCACCGGCGACCGCGGCGACATCGTCGTCGGGTGGCTCGCCCGCCTCGTCGGGGTGCTGGCCCTGGTGGGCGTGCTCGCCTTCGACGGCATCTCCCTCGGAGTCGCCCGGCTCGGCGCCACCGACCAGGCGGCCGCCGGTGCGCGCGCCGCCGCCACCGCGCTGGTCGCCGGCGGGAGCAACCAGGCGGCCTACGACGCCGCCGCGCAGACCGTGCTCGGCGAGCAGCCCCTGCTCGAGCTGCCCGTCGAGGGCTTCGCCGTCGGCGCCGACCGCTCGGTCACCGTCACCGTCCGCCGCGACGTCCCGACCCTCGTCCTGGGGTACGTCCCCGGCAGCGAGCGCTGGCTCAGCGTGCAGGCCTCCTCGACGCACGCGACCGGCTGACGGCCGTGGCCCGGCACCCGCTCCCGCGCCCGTCCTCCCGGTCCTCCGCCGCACCGTCCGTGCGGTCGTCCGCACGCCCCTCCGCACGCCCGTCCATGACCCTGAGCGCCCGCGCCACGGGTGCCGCGCTCGCCGCCGTGCTCGCGGTCCTCGTCGCCGCCCCCGCGACGGCCGCCCCTGCCCCGTCGCCCGCC
>NZ_JBBEOI010000311.1 GCF_037860755.1 Aquipuribacter hungaricus
TGCCCGGGCCCCGGCGGCCGGCCTCCACCGACGCGGGCCGCCGCAGCGCGTGGCACGGCCGCGTCCTGCACGCCGTCGACGCCGACCGCGAGGCGATGGTCGCCCTGCTCGCCCGGCTGGTGCGCGAGCCCAGCGTCGGCGGCACCGACGAGGAGAACTCGGCGCAGGCCCTGCTCGCCGACGTCATGGCCTCCGACGGGCTGGACGTCGACCACTGGCAGGTGCCGCTGGAGGAGACCCTCGCCGCACCGGGCTTCCCCGGCGTCGAGGTCGACCGCGACGAGGCCTGGGGCCTGGTCGGCAGGCTGCCCGGCAGCGGGGACGGCCCCTCGCTCATGCTGCAGGGCCACGTCGACGTCGTCCCGGCCGGGCCGGACGCCGCCTGGCGGGACGGGTCGCCCTGGTCCGGGCGGGTGGTGGGCGGCGACCTGCTCGGGCGCGGCACCTGCGACATGAAGGGCGGGCTCGTGGCCGCGACCTGGGCCGTGCGCGCGCTGCGCAGGGCCGGCGTGCCGCTGCGGGGGGACGTGCTGCTGGCCAGCGTGCAGGGCGAGGAGGACGGCGGGCTGGGCAGCTTCGCCATGCTCGACCGCGGCTGGCGTGCCGACGCCTGCGTGGTGCCCGAGCCGACCAGCCTCGACGTGGTGCCCGCCAACGCCGGTGCCCTCACCTTCCGGCTCGGCGTGCCCGGCGCCGCCACCCACGCCTCACGGCGCCTCGACGGCGTGAGCGCACTGGAGAAGCTGTGGCCCGTCTGGCGCGCCCTCACCGACCTCGAGCGCCGGCGCAACACCGAAGTCGACCCGCTCATGCGTCGCTGGGAGCTGCCCTACCCGATCAGCCTCGGCACGGTCCGCGGCGGGGTGTGGGCGTCCTCCGTGCCCGACCTCGTCGAGGTCGAGGGCCGGCTCGGCGTCGCCCTGGACGAGCCGGTCGAGCACGCCCGCGCCGCCCTGGAGGACGCCGTGGCCGCGGCCTGCGCCGACGACCCCTGGCTCCGCCTCCACCCGGTGCAGGTCACGTGGTGGGGCGGCCAGTTCGCCCCCGGCCGGACCGACCCCGGCTCCCCGTTCGTCGCGGGCCTCCGCGCGGCCCGGGCGGTGTCGGGCGGCCCCGGCACGCCCGAGCCGGGGCTCTGGGGCGCCCCCTACGGCAGCGACCTGCGCCTGCTCGCCGGCGCCGGCATCCCCACGGTGCAGTTCGGCCCCGGCGACGCGGGCCTGGCGCACAGCACCGAGGAGCGGGTGCCCCTGGCCGAGGTGCTCGCCGTCGCCCGCACCCTCGCGGTGCTCGCGGTCGACACCTGCGGGGTCGGCTGAGCCCCCGCCGCGCGGCCGCCGCGCTGTTTGACGGCGGGGCGTACGGGCACGAGGACGGGGACGGCGCGCCCGCGCCGGCACCGCCCACCGAGGAGGCACCCGTGCAGCTCGACAAGTCCCAGATCCTCGACCTGCTCCGCCAGCAGGGCGACCACGACAAGGCCTCGCAGGCCGACCAGCAGCTCCCGTCCACCGTCGACACCGACGAGCACGGCGGCATCCTGTCCTCGCTCGGGCTCGACCCGGCCGACCTCGTCCAGAAGCTCGCCGGCGGCGCGCTCGGCGGCGGGGGCGGCGGGGGGCTCGGCGGCCTGCTCGGCGGCGGGCGCTGAGCGTGCAGGTCCAGCGCGCCCACGTCGTGCACCTGCTGCGCGGGCGCGGCGACGACGAGGGAGCCGCCCGCGCGCAGGACGAGCTGCCCGAGCAGTTCGACGCCGACGACGCGCCGCAGCTGCTGCTCACCTACGGCGTGGACGTCCAGGACCTGGACGACCAGGAGACCGTCGAGGAGCAGGGCCGCGGACCCGCCGGCGACGAGACCTCCAGCGGACTCGGCAGCGGGGCCGTGAGCGGGCTGGGCATCTCGAACGACCGGGAGCCCGAGCAGGACCTCAGCGACCTCGGCACGGGCCAGGAGCGCTGACCCGCACCACAGCACCGCGCACCGCAGCACGGCACACCGCACCACCAGCCCGGACCGGCCAGTACGGGCTCGGTCCGGGCAGGCACGGCCGGCCCGGTGGACCGGCTGACCGGCTGACCGACCACCTGCACCGCCGACCACTGGAGGACCGAGGACCATGCCCACGATGCAGACCGTCACCGCGATGATCGGCACCCACCCGGCCCCGACCGGCCTCGACCGCGACCTGCTGGCCCGCGCCGTCGACCTCATGGTCGCGTGCAGCACGGCCTGCACGGTGTGCGCGGACGCCTGCCTGTCCGAGGACGGCGTCGCGGAGATGGTCCGCTGCATCCGCCTGGACAGCGACTGCGCCGACGTGTGCGCCGCGGCGGCCCGGGTCATGGCCCGGCAGACCGCCTACGACGGCGACGTCAGCCGCGCCGTCGTCCAGGCCTGCCTCGCCGCGTGCCGGGCGTGCGAGGCGGAGTGCGCCCAGCACGCCGGCATGCACGAGCACTGCCGGGTGTGCGCCGAGGCGTGCCGGGAGTGCGCGGAGGTCTGCGAGGAGCTCCTCGCCGCGATGGCGTGAGCCCCCGCCCGGGTGCCGGGTCAGCCGGCGAGGCTGTCCTGGTACCCGGAGGACGGCGTGACGACGCCCTCCATCTCCTCGCAGGACGTGCAGAGGGCGGCCAGGGCGGGGGCGTCCTCGAGGTAGCCGAGGTCGCCGCCGCACATGTCGCACAGGTCGACGAATCGCCAGCCGGTGACGGCGTCGAAGTACAGGGTGCGGCGGTCGGGGCGGGTCTCGTGACGCTCCACCTCGAACACCTCGCGCAGGCCGGGACGCTCGTCCAGGCGCGAGAGGGCGAGCTCGTCCTGTCGGGCGTGGACGTCGGCGGCGGACATCAGCAGCATCCCCACAGGGTGACCCGGGCCCCGGACACAACCCGGGAGGCGCCCGCGTGTGTCGGTCGGGCCGGACGGGTCCGGCTCACGCCGGGTCGTCCTCGGTGGGGTAGTGCTCGGCGCCGTCGTGGCCGAACTCCTGGGTCGTCGGGGGGGCGGCCTCGTCGGTCCCGGGCTCGGGGTCGGGGACCGGCGGGCGGGCCTCGTCGGCGTGCGGGGCGGGCTGGGTGGCGCTCATCCGGGCTCCTCGGGCTACGACGACCGGGGGTGCCGGTCGTGGCGCCATGGTCCCCCCGGCGGCGGCTCCCAAACGTCCGGGACTGCTGCGCCTAACCCGTCCGGGTGCACGTGACGCGAGACCCGGCCCCCGGGTAGTCTCCGATGTCCGGTTCGTCGGTGTGAGCGGTCACGCGGGGTGACGGCGGGGCACCGTTCCGGTGATTCGTCGCGCGGGCCTACATATGACGCCGCCCCGGGACGAAGCAGTGGTATGCCGATGGACCCCTGGGCCCCCGCCCCCTGCGCCGCCCGCCCCGCGACGACGACCGGACGGACCCTGGGCACGGCGGTCGCCGCCCTGGCCTGCGCCACCCTGGTCACCCTGGCCGGCGCGGTCCCCGGCGCCGGCGCGGTCGCCCACCCCGCCGGCCCCCCGGCCGCCGACGC
>NZ_JBBEOI010000312.1 GCF_037860755.1 Aquipuribacter hungaricus
CGGCCGTCCTCGCCGAGCGCGAGCCCGACGGCCCGCTCGACGGCCCGGTGGTCGTGGTCGGCGACGGCGTCGCGGCGCTCACGGCGCTGGCCGCCGCCCACCACGCGGACCTGCGCTCGCGCGGGCTGCGGACGGTCGGCATCACCGGCAGCGCGGGAAAGACGACGACCAAGGACCTGCTCGCCGAGGTGCTCCGCCAGGGCCTGCCCGGGGGCACCGTCGTGGCGACCCACGGCTCGTACAACAACGAGATCGGCCTCCCGCTCACCGTCCTGCGCGCCGGCACCGCCACCCGCGTGCTCGTCCTGGAGATGGGTGCCCGGGGCCCCGGGCACGTCCGGCACCTGTGCGAGGTCGCCCGCCCCGACGTCGCCGTGGTCCTCGGCGTGGGCAGCGCGCACCTGGGCGAGTTCGGCAGCCGCGAGGCGATCGCCCTGGCCAAGGGCGAGCTCGTCGAGGCGCTCGACGCCTCCCGCCCCGGGTCCGTCGCCGTGCTCGGCGGGGACGACCCCGTCGTGCGCGCGATGGCGTCGCGGACGACCGCCCCGGCCGTGCTCGTCGGCGAGGGCGAGGGCACCCAGGTCCGGGCGCTCGACGTCGACCTCGACGCCGACGCCCGGCTCCGCTTCGACCTGCTCGACGCCCGCCCCGCCGCCGCGCCCGGGCAGGCACCGGTCCCGGTGCGGCTCGGCCTGGTCGGGGAGCAGCACCTGGTCAACGCCCTCGCCGCCGCCGCGGCCGCCCTCGAGCTCGGCCTCCCGCCGGAGGTCGTCGCCCGGGCGCTCGGCGAGGCCCGCCCGGCCAGCCGCCACCGGATGGAGGTCGTCGACCGGCCCGACGGCATCCGGGTCGTCGACGACGCCTACAACGCCTCGCCCGAGGCGGTCGCCGCCGCGCTGCGCGCCCTGGCCCACATGGGGCGCTCCGCGCGGCCGCCGCGGCGGACCTGGGCCGTCCTCGGCGAGATGCTCGAGCTCGGCGAGCACAGCCGCGTGGAGCACGACCGGGTCGGCCGCCTCGCGGTCCGGCTCAACATCGACCGCCTCGTCGCCGTCGGCCAGGGGGCCCTGCACTACGACCAGGGCGCCACGCAGGAGGGCAGCTGGGGCGAGGAGTCCGTGCTCGTCGACGACATCGACGCCGCCCGCCGCCTCCTGGCCGACGAGCTCCGCCCCGGTGACGTCGTCCTGCTCAAGGCGAGCAACTCCGTGGGCCTGTGGCGCCTGGCCGACGAGCTCGCCCGCGGCGGCAGCCCTGCCTCACCCGCCGCCGCACAGGCCGACCCCCCGGGCGCCCCGCCCCGCACCGCGCACCCCGACGAGGAGCCCCCCCGATGAGGACCGTCCTCGTGGCCGCCGGCACCAGCCTGGTCTTCACCCTGCTGGCCACCCCGCTGTTCATCCGCCTCCTGGTCCGCCAGGGCTACGGCCAGTTCATCCGCGACGACGGCCCCACGACGCACCACACCAAGCGGGGCACGCCGACCATGGGCGGGCTCGTCGTCATCCTCGCCGTCCTCGTCGGCTACACCCTCGCCCACCTGGTCACGCTGCGGCCGCCGTCGTGGTCGGCGCTGCTCGTGCTGTTCCTCATGACCGGGCTCGGCCTGGTCGGGTTCGCCGACGACGCCACGAAGATCCGCAACCAGCGCAGCCTGGGGCTCCGGCCGTGGCAGAAGCTGCTCGGCCAGTCCCTGGTCGCGGTCACCTTCGCCGTGCTCGCGCTGCAGCTGCCCAACCGCCAGGGCCGCACCCCCGCCTCGACGGAGATCTCGTTCATCCGCGACATCCCGGCCCTCGACCTCGCCGTCGCCGGCGGGGTGGTCGGCACGGTGCTGTTCGTCGTCTGGGCCTACCTCATGATCGCCGCGACCTCCAACGGCGTGAACCTCACCGACGGCCTCGACGGGCTCGCGACCGGGGCCAGCCTGTTCGTCTTCGGGGCGTACACGCTCATCGGCGTCTGGCAGTCCGGGCAGTCCTGCGGCCTGGCCGAGGCGGCGTCGCGCTGCTACGAGGTGCGCGACCCCCGCGACCTCGCCGTGGTGGCGGCCGCCCTCATGGGGGCCTGCTTCGGGTTCCTGTGGTGGAACGCCTCGCCGGCCAAGATCTTCATGGGCGACACCGGCTCGCTCGCCCTCGGCGGGGCCGTGGCCGGCCTGGCCATCACCACCCGCACCGAGCTCCTGCTCGTCATCCTCGGCGGGCTGTTCGTCATCATCACCGCGTCGGTGATCATCCAGGTCGCGGGCTTCAAGATGACCGGCAAGCGCGTGTTCCGGATGGCCCCGCTGCAGCACCACTTCGAGCTCAAGGGCTGGAACGAGGTGACCATCGTCATCCGGTTCTGGATCATCGCCGGGCTGTGCGTCGGCACCGGGCTCGGGGTCTTCTACGCCGAGTGGGTCGCCGGCTCGTGAGCGGCGGCGCTGCCCCCGCGCCCGACGGCGGCCGCCGCGGCGCCGAGCGGGTCGACGGCCTCGCCTGCGACCTCACCGGGCTGGTGGCCGTCGTGGCCGGGCTCGGGCTGTCCGGGTTCTCCGCCGCCGACGCCCTCCTCGAGCGCGGCGCGGCCGTCACCGTCGTGGACGACCGGGTGCCCGCCGAGGGCAGCCCCGCCGCGGAGCGGGCACGGCTGCTGGAGCTGCTCGGCGCCCGGGTGCTCGCCGGGCACGACACCCACGAGGGGGCACAGGACCTGCTCGCGGGGGCGGACCTCGTCGTCGCCTCGCCCGGCTGGCGGCCCGACCACCCCGTCCTGCTCGCCGCGGCGGGGGCCGGGGTCACGGTGTGGGGCGAGGTCGAGCTCGCGTGGCGGCTGCAGGGCGGCACGGCCGGGCCGCCGTGGCTGGTCGTCACCGGGACCAACGGCAAGACCACGACGGTCGAGCTGCTCGGCCACGTGCTGCGCGCCTCGGGGCTGCGCGCCCGCACGGCGGGCAACATCGGCACCCCGCTGGTCGACGTCGTCCGGGACACCGCGCCGGACGGCTCGCCCGGGCACGACGTCGTGGCCGTGGAGCTGTCGAGCTTCCAGCTGCACCTGGTGCGCACCGTCTCCCCGTACGCGTCGGTCTGCCTCAACCTCGCGCCGGACCACCTGGACTGGCACGGCGGCGAGCAGGCCTACCGCGACGCCAAGGCGCAGGTGTACGAGCGCACCCAGGTGGCCTGCGTGCACAACCTCGACGACCCGGTGACGACGCAGATGGTCCGAGAGGCCGACGTGGTCGAGGGCTGCCGCGCCGTCGGCTTCGGCCTCGGCACGCCCGCCGTGGGCGACGTCGGCGTCGTCGAGGACCTGCTCGTCGACCGTGCCTTCATCGACGAGCGCGCGTCGGCTGCCGCGGAGCTGGCCCGGGTGGAGGACCTCGCCGGGCTCGCCGGCAGCCCGGTGCCCGCGCACGTCGTCGCCAACGCCCTCGCCGCCGCCACCCTGGCCCGCGCCCTCGGCGTGCCGGCCGAGGCCGTCCGCGACGGTCTGCGGGGCGCC
>NZ_JBBEOI010000313.1 GCF_037860755.1 Aquipuribacter hungaricus
ACCTCTGCCGGGGTGCGGGCGCGCTGGCCGGGCTGGCGGGCTCGGTGCTGCTGGCGGTCACGGCCTACCGGGCGCAGGAGGACGGGCTGGCCGCCCTCGCCGCGGGGGTCCCGCTCGTGCTCGGCTCGCTGCTGCGGGCCAGGGCCGGTGCGGCGGTGGTGGCAGGCGTGACGTCGACGGGGGCCCTGCCGGTGCTGGTGGGCGCCGCCGGCGTGGTGGTGCTCGCCGCCCACGCTGCCCGGACGGCCGGTGAAGAGGGTGCGGCTGCGGTCCCGGGGCTGCCCCGGCCGCGTGGTCCGGTGACCGGCCCGGGCGGCGGGGGACAGGCGGGCGGCCGGTCCATCGGTGCCCCGTCCGTCGTCGCCCCGTCCGTCGTCGCCCCGTCCGGCGGGGCCGCGTCCGCGGTGGCGGGCGAGGTCCGGGAGGCGGTCGTCGCAGGGGTCGTCGCGCACCCCGGCCTGGTCGACGGTGCCGTGCGGCTGGTGCCGGGCCTGGTGGGGGTCGTCGACGTGCCGGCGGTGGCCCGGCTGCTGGGGCGGGCGGGCCAGGCGGGCGGGGTGCTGGTCGAGACGCCCGTGACGGTCGCCCCGGTCGGCGGGGCGCTGCCCTGCTCGGACCCGTCGGTCCGGCCGGTCGGTGGCGTCGTCGCCACCACGGCGGGGGCCGGCTCTCGCGGGCGACCGGCCTCCGGGGTGGCGGACCTGCTGCGACGGGGCCAGGGCGTGGCGGGCTGGCGGGTGCCGAGGGCGGGCGAGCACGACTCGCTGCCCCCCGGCGAGCCGCGGCCGGCGCGGGGCCAGGTGCGGGTGGACCGGGTCGAGGGGGCCGACGGCGCGGTCGCCTGGGTCGTCCACGTCCCCGGCACGCAGGACTGGGACGGGGACGGCGAGGGCTCGCCGATGGACATGGCCGGCAACGTCGCCCTCGTCGGAGGCAGCCCGTCGGCCGTCGCGTCGGGGGTCGCCGCGGCGCTGGTCGGTGCGGGCGCCAGGCCCGGGCAGCCGGTCGCGGTGGTCGGGCACAGCCAGGGCGGCATGACCGCGCTGGACGTTGCCGCGGACCCCCGGCTGCGACGCGTGGCCACCGTGACCCACGTCGTGACGGCCGGGTCGCCGGTGGCCGGCAGGGAGGCGCCGCCAGGCGTCCAGGTCCTCGCGATCGAGCACGACGACGACCTCGTGCCGCGGCTGGACGGCCGGTCCCATCCCGACACCCCGGACCGGGTCGTCGTGCGGGCCCCGGCGCCGGACGGCCCGTGGCGCACCGACGCCGTGCCGGCGCACAGCTCGAGCGCCTACGTGGCGACCGCGGCGGCGGTCGACGGCTCCCACCACCCCTCGCTCGTGCGCTACCGCGAGGGGCTGGCCCCGTTCCTGGACCGGGAGGGCGCCTCGTGCACCACCCGCCAGGTGGTCCTGGCGCGCGTGCCGGCGGCAGGCGGCGGCCAGCCATGACGAGGGGCGGACCCCCGCCTACAGTGCGACGGTGCCCACCGCCCCCCGGCTCCGCGCCGCGCTGTCCGCCATCCCGGCCTACCGACCGGGCCGGGCACCGGCCGGCGGTGAGGGGCCGTCGTACAAGCTGTCGTCCAACGAGAACCCGTACCCGCCGCTGCCCTCGGTCCTGGAGGTCCTCGCCGGCGCCGACCGCGACATCAACAGGTACCCGGACATGTTCGCGACGGGCCTGGTGCGCCGGCTCGCCGAGCGGCACGGCCTGCAGCCGGAGCAGGTGGTGTGCGGCACCGGGAGCGTCGGGGTCCTGGGCCAGGTCGTCCAGGCCACGTGCGAGACCGGTGACGAGGTGGTCTTCGCCTGGCGGTCCTTCGAGGCCTACCCCATCGTCGTCGGCGTCAGCGGCGCCCGGGGCGTCCGGGTCCCCCTCACCGAGGACGCGCGCCACGACCTGCCGGCCATGGCCGCCGCGGTCACCGACCGCACCCGGCTGCTGCTCGTCTGCAGCCCCAACAACCCGACCGGCCCTGCGGTGCACGAGCAGGAGATGCGCGAGCTGCTGGCCGCCGTGCCGGAGGACGTCGTCGTCGTCCTCGACGAGGCGTACACGGAGTTCGTCCGCGACCCCGACGCCGTCGTCGGCCCGCCCCTGCTGGCCGACCACCCCAACCTCGTCGTGCTGCGCACCTTCTCCAAGGCCTACGGGCTGGCCAGCCTCCGGGTCGGCTATGCCCTCGCGCACCCGCTCGTGGCCGACGCGCTGCGGGCGACCGCGGTGCCGTTCGGCGTCTCCGGGCCCGCCCAGGCCGCCGCGCTCGCCTCGCTCGACGCGGAGGAG
The DNA here is from genome assembly GCF_037860755.1 of Aquipuribacter hungaricus. Taxonomy (NCBI): domain Bacteria; kingdom Bacillati; phylum Actinomycetota; class Actinomycetes; order Micrococcales; family Intrasporangiaceae; genus Aquipuribacter; species Aquipuribacter hungaricus. Next base: position 2,293 of record NZ_JBBEOI010000313.1, read on the forward strand.
GAGCTCCTGGCACGCGTGGAGCAGCTGGTCCAGGAGCGCGGCCGGCTCCGTGCCGCGCTGGCGGACGTCGGGTGGGACGTGCCCGAGCCGCAGGGGAACTTCGTCTGGCTCGCTGCCGGCGAACGCACCCCGGAACTGGTCGCGGCCTGCGAGGCTGCTGGTGTGACGGTGCGCGGTTTCCCCGGGGAGGGCGCACGCTGTTCGGTGGGGACCCCCGAGGCCGACGACCTGCTCGTGGCGACGGTCGCGGCGTTCGCCCCCGGACGGTGACCGTCCGTCACCGTCACTCAGAGTACGTGACCGTAACGGGCTAAAGAAGTCTGACTGCTCGGCCGATACGGTCTCCAGGACATGCAGCAGCGCACAGGGCACGACATCGACGAGCAGCACGAACAGGCCCGCGACCGGGGAGGGAGACGTCACGTGAAGATCAGCCAGGGGGCGTCCTTCGTCGTCGCCACGGTGGCCCTGGGTGCCGTCTCGACGGCCTCGGTCGCCTCTGTCGCGCTCGTGGGCTGGTCCACGTACTCGCCCCGCCCGATCGTGCGCTCGGAGGCGCTCGCGCCCCAGCCGCTGGCTGCCGCGACGGTGCGCCCGCCGGCGGAGCAGCTGGCGCCGGTGCCGGTCTCGTCTGCTCGTGCGTCCTTCGTGCAGGCTGACGCCGACCGCGAAGAGGCTGCGGCGCTCTTGCAGATCGAGCAAGACGCTGCAGTCCAGCGCGCTGTCGACGAGGCAGCAGCCCCGAATGGTCTCGTCGAGACCCTTGTCGATGCAGTGCTTCCGGGCATCAACGCGCTCGTCGACGACTCGGTGGTTGAGGACGAAGATCTTGTGCCCGAGGACGAGGGCGTGCTTGCAGCAGAGCTTCTTCCGGACGAGCAGGTCGAGGAGTTCGAGGAGCCCAGCGAGGACTTCCTCGAGGCGCCGGGCGACGAGCTCGCCGGAGAGCTTCCGACTGAAGAGCCGACCGAGGGCGGCCCCACTGACGGGGAGGTCGACCCCAACGCCCCGGTCGACCCGGGCACCTCGCCGGTCGACCCGGGCACCTCGCCGGTCGACCCGGGCACCTCGCCGGTCGACCCGGGCACCTCGCCGGTCGACCCGGGCACCTCGCCGGTCGACCCGGGCACCTCGCCGGTCGACCCGGGCACCTCGCCGGTCGACCCGGGCACCTCGCCGGTCGACCCGGGCACCTCG
>NZ_JBBEOI010000314.1 GCF_037860755.1 Aquipuribacter hungaricus
GACTTCAGCACGGCGGTCCCGTCCCGCAGTGCCTGGCCGCCCACCGCGACGGCGACCGCCGCCAGGACCAGCGCGCTCACCGCCGCGCGCAGCACCCACCCGAGCACCCGGCGCGTGCCGGGGCGCACCGCGCGGGACCGCACCGCGTCTGCACGGCCGACATGGGGCCGGCCCGTGCCCGGTCGGCCGGTGGGGGGCGGCTGCACCCCCGGAGCGTGCCAGCCGCGCGGGCGGCCGTGGCACGGACGACCCGGCGGCCCCGCCCTCGTGCCGCCGTTCGCCGGTGACGCGCCGTGCCCGTACCGTCGCGCGCATGAGGGTCGTCGTCCCGCTCCTCGCGCTCCTGCTGGTCGTGCTGGCCGTCGGCTGCGCCGTCATGGCGGCCGTCGACGGACCGCGCTGGTTCGCGGCGCTCGGCGGCGTGCTCGTCCTCGGCGTGGCGGTGTGGGCCTGGGCCCGGTTCCGCTCGCTCGTCGCCCGCGACTGAGCCGAGGGACGGACCAGGGACGGACCTGGGACGGAGCTCAGGCGAAGAGGTAGCCCCACACCGACGACGCCCCCGACTCGCCCGCCAGGTAGGCGTACGCGGTCGCGGCCACGCCGAGCCCGGCCGCGAGCCAGGCGGCGACGCGGTGCGGCCGGCTGCCGGCACCGGCCCGTCGCGCCAGGACGGTGCTCACCACGGCCGCGAGCGCGAACGCCACGCCCAGGTACAGCACCATGTGGCCCAGGGCCGAGTGGTCGCCGAAGCCGTCGAGCGGGTCGCCCTGGCTGAGCAGGTGCGCCTGGAGCGCCTCGCCCGCCTGCTGGGCGACGAAGGCCGCGACCGCCCCGACGACCGCGAGCACCGTGACGAGCGGCCCGTAGGCCCCGGCCCACCGCGGGCGCGCCGCGACGGCCAGGGCGCCGAGCGTCGCCAGCGGCAGCAGCACGACGACGGCGTGGACGACGAGGGGGTGCAGGGGAAGGCCGGAGATCTCCAGGAGCATGGCCGCAGTCTGCGGCACCCGGGTCGCGCGCCGGCCGGGAGGCCCCGGGGGACGGCCGTCAGGGCCCGAGGACCACCCGGTCGCCCAGCGCCACCTCGCCGGGCACCTCGACCTCCGCGCCGACGGCGAAGGCGACCTCGCGACCCCCGGGGCCGTCGACGAGCCGGTCGTCTGCCAGGAGACGCAGCGGGTCCCAGTCCTCGCGGGCGCCGTCGCGGGGACGGCCCCGCACGACCGCGCACCGGGCCACGCCCGCCGTGACCCGCAGCGTCACCCCGCCGTCGTCCCTGGGACCCACGCGCAGCGTCCGGCCGTGCCAGCCGTCCTCGACGAACGGCGGCGCGCCGTCGGTCCGGACCGCGAGCGTGGCGCGCCAGCGCTCGGCGTCGGCCAGCAGCTCCTCCAGCGGGCGCGCGGGCCCCCCGGTCCCGGCGGAGGCCCGGCGCCGCTCGAGCTCGACCAGCGAGGACGTCGTGACCAGCGTGACGCCCTCGCCGTAGACGACGTCCCGGCGTCCGGCCCGGCACAGCACGACCTCGCGCCCCAGGACCGTGGACAACGTCGTCGTCAGGGCCGTGACGGCCGGCCCGCCGAGGACCTCCAGCCGGCAGGGCCGGCCCCAGTAGTCCGCCTCGAGCAGACCGACCGGACGGACCGGCACGGCCGTCGGCGGGTGGCCCGGGACCTCGACGACGAGGACGTCGCCGTCGTGACCGTCGTCTCCGTCCCGCCTGGTGCCGCTGGGACCTGGGGCTGTGCCCGTGCCGGCCGGCAGCGTGCGGGCCCGCAGCGACATCAGGCGCGGGTTCTCCACCGTCCGCAGGACGCGTGCGGCGACGGGGTCGACGAGCGCGAACCGTCGGTCGTGGACCGGCCCGCGGGCGTCGAGCCGCAGCCGGTCCGGGTGCTCCTGCGCGGCCCCCTTGAGGACGCTGACGCCGAGCCCGACCACCTCCACCGGCGGAGCGTACGACGGACCGACCGCGGGGCCGGCTGCGCGGCGGGCGCGGGCCGGGCGTAGGTCAGCCGCGCGACAGCAGCACGAGGACCTCGTGGTGGGCCGTCTGCGGGAACATGTCGAGCACCTGCGCCCGGCGCGGCCGCAGCGAGGGCATGGCCGCGAGGTCGCGGGCCAGCGAGGCGGCGTCGCAGCTGGAGTACAGGACGTGCGGCACGTCGGAGGCCTCGAGCCAGCCGGCCAGGGGCGCCCCGAGCCCGCGCCGCGGCGGGTTGACGACCACGAGGTCCGGGATCGAGGTGGCCGACAGCGCGAAGCCCGTCGCGTCGCCCGCCTCGAACCGGACGTCGGCCAGGCCGGCCTCGGCGGCGCTCGTCCGGGCCCCGCGCACCGCCTCTGCGCTGGTCTCGACCCCGGTGACCTGCCGGCCGGGGGCGGCCAGGTGCAGCGCGAACCCGCCGACGCCGCAGTACAGGTCCCACACGGTGGCGGGGGCCAGGTCGGCCACCCAGGCCGCGGCCTGCGCGTACAGGGCGGTCGCGATCTCGGTGTTGGTCTGGAAGAAGCTCTGCGGCGGCAGGTGCAGCCGGACCGGCCCCAGGGGCACCGGCAGCGTGGTGGCCTCCGTGAGGACGATCTCGCGCTCGCCCTCGAGGACCGCCGCGTGCGCGGGCTGCAGGTTGACCGAGGCGACGACGACCTGCGGGAGCCGGTCGAGCAGCCACGGCAGGTGCTTGCGGACCCGGGCGACGGGCTCCTGGGAGCGCAGCACGAACCGGACGAGCAGGCCGCCGTCGGGGGACTCGGTGACGAGCAGGTGCTTGAGCTCGCCGCGCCTGGTCGGCACGTCGTAGGGCGTCAGCGACGCACGGGTGACGAAGTCCGCGAGCACCGGCAGCGCGTCCGTGAGGCCGGGGCTGCAGATCCCGCAGGCGCGCAGGTCGACGCCGTGCCCGTCGCCGTCGAGGATCCCGAGGGTCGGTGCCTCGACGGTGCCGCCGACGACCATCTTCGCCTTGTTCCGGTACCCCGACCCGGACCCGGCCACGGGCGGCAGCCACACCAGGCCGGGGTGCTCGCCCAGGAGCGCCCGGCAGGCGGCGTCCTTGCGGGCGGTCTGCTCGGCGTGGGGGACACCCATCCACGTGCACGAGCGGCACGCGCCGGCGTCGAGGTAGGAGCACTGCATGTCGGGGACAAGGGTAGGCAGGGGCGGGGGCAGGGGCGTGCCGGTCACAGCGGCGGCAGCGGACCGTCCCCCGGGTGCTCGACGACGACCGGGTCGCCGGCCGTGACCTCGCCGGCGCGCTCGACGACGGCGAAGACGCCGACCCGCCCGACCGGCACGCCGTCCTCGTCGAGGGACACGCCGACCGGGTCCGTGGCGGGGTCGTCGTGGCGCGGGTACCGCACGCCGGTGACCCGGACCAGGGCCGTCGGCCCGAGGCGCAGCAGCGCGCCGGCGGGGCGGACGTCTCTGGACGGACTCGATGGCGGTGCGGCCGTAGACGATGGAGAAGAAGCCGGTGGCGTGGGCGT
>NZ_JBBEOI010000315.1 GCF_037860755.1 Aquipuribacter hungaricus
GGGGCAGCACCTCCGACGCGGGCGCCGGGGCGTGCGCGCCGTCCGTCTCCTCCGCCCCTGGGGCGGGGCTCCCGGGGGCGTCGGTCGCGCCGGGGCGGTCGGCGCGCAGGGCGCGGCGGGTCGGGGTGGCGGTGCTCACAGGACCCTCCTGTCGTGACGGTCCTCCGGGACGACCACGGCGGCGACCGTCACGTGGACGGCCTCGACGGGCAGGCCGGTGAGCTCGGTGACGCGTGCGGCGACGTGGCGCTGGACGCGGCCGGCGACGTCGGCCGCGGGGCGTCCCCACAGCGTGGCCACCTGCACCTCGAGGCGGGCGCGGCCGGCGTCGACGCGGGCGTCGGCGCCGGGGAGCCGGTGCCGGACGAGGCTGTCGAGCCCGGTGGGGCGGGTGGGGACCACGCCCTCGACCTCGCCCGCGCTGCGCCGGCCGACGGCCTCCACGACACGGGGGTGCACGTCGAGGCGGCCGCGCTCGGCGGCCGGCGCGAGGATGTCAGGCACGGGTGCGGCCGCGGGGGCGGAAGGACGCGGGGTCGGTCGGGTCGATCTCGCCGTCGCGCCACAGGCCGAGGGCGTAGCCCAGCCCGCCGAGGACGAGGGCGAGCAGGAAGCCGGTGAGGCCGCCCGTGGTCGCCGCGAGGGCGAGCAGCAGGCCGGCCACCAGGCCGAGGGTCGAGGTGCGCACAGGGTCCTCCGGGAGGAGCTGGTCGGGGCGGTGCTGGTCGGGGTGGTGCTGGTCGGTGGTGGTGCGGGGCGACGGGTGCGTGCCGCAGGGGGGTACGGCGCGGCGGGCGGTGCGGGACCGGGGCGCGGGTCAGGGTCGTGCCCGGCGGCGGGCGCCGGGCACCTGCCGGGGGAGCCTGTCCCTGGCGGCGCCCGCGAGCCCGTGCAGGTGACGCCGCACCTGGCGGCGGAGCCGGGCGCGCCGGGAGGTGTCCCCGGTCGGGCGGGACCGTGCGCCGGCCGCGGGCACGGTGACCGGCGGCACGGAGCCCGCCGGACCCGCGGAACCCGCCGGGCCTGTCGTGCCGGCCCTGCCCGGCCGACCCGTCGGTCCGGGGTCGTCGATGGCGGCCATCGCGGCCAGGTAGGCCTCCGGGTCCCCGCCGAGGTCGGGGTGCAGCCGCCGGGCGACGGCGCGTGCACGGGCCCGCCGCCCGGCGTCCGGGTCCTGCGGGCCGGTCACTCGCCGGGGGCCGGGCCCGCCACGGGCTCGGGCGTGGGCTCGCGGGAGGTGTCGCGGACGTCCTCGACGACCACGTCCACGCGGCCCGGGCGGACCAGGGCGACGGCGTCGCGGACGGCCTCCGCCGTCGGTCGTACGGGTGCGCCCATGGTGACGACGAGGTGCACCTCGGTGCGGTCGTCCCGCAGCCGGACGCCGGTGACCCGGCGGCCGGGCAGGTAGACGGCCACCTCGCCCAGGGCGCCGCCGTGCAGGTCCGCCACGCCCGGGACGGCCAGGGCCGTGGTCCGGACGAGGTCGGCCTGCTGGGCGAGGCCGCCGGCCGCGGGGGAGGTGCTCACCGGACCCGGGGGGCCTCGGTGCCCACGACGGTCCCGTCGGTGTCGTCGTCGTCGGACTCGACGTGGACGTCGTGGACGACGATGTTGACCTCGGTCACCTGCAGGCCGGTCATGCGCTCGACCGCCGTGACGACGTTCTCGCGGATCCCGGCGGCGAGGTCGGCGATGGACACGCCGTACTCGGCGACGATGTCGACGTCGACCGCGGCCTGCCGCTCGCCGACCTCGACCGCCACGCCCTGGGCGTAGTTGGTGCGACCGCCGGGGATCCGCTCGCGCAGCGCGCTGACGGCGCGGGTGGCCCCGCCGCCGAGGGAGTGCACGCCGACGACGTCGCGGGCCGCGATGCCGGCGATCTTGGACACGACGGTGTCGCTGATGGTGGTGCGCCCGAGGCCGCTGTCGAGCGCGGAGTCGGTGGTGGCCAGCGCGGAGCCGGGGGCGGCCGGGCTGCTCGTGGCGCCGCGGGTGCCGGCACCGTCGCGGTGGCCGGCGGGGGCGGGGATGGCGTCGACCATGGGGGTCGTCTCCTCGGTGTGTGGGGTGTGCGGTTCGCGGGACACAGGTGAGTCGTGCACGACCCTGTCATCCGCACGCGATCTCTGTGTGACCTGGGTCACCCGTCGCCGGGGGGTGCGCCGACGGGGCGCAGGGTCGGTGGTCCCACCCGACCGGTCCGGTTGCGCGCCTCCGGGGGCGGTGCTCCGCTGTGCGCCGTGACGGACGAGCCCGGGGCCCCCCGGGAGGGCGACCTCGCGCTCGCCCGGGCCGCGTCCCTGGGGGACCGCGAGGCGTTCGAGCAGATCGTCCTGCGCCACGGCCCGGGCATGCTGCGGTACGCGCGCCGGGTCCTCAGCGACCCCGGCGACGCCGAGGAGGCCGTCCAGGACGCCTTCGTCGCGGCGTGGCGATCCCTCGACCGGTACCGCGGGGACGCCGCCCTGCGGACGTGGCTGTTCGGGCTCACGTCGCACAAGGCGCTCGACATCGCCCGCCGCCGCCGTCCCCTGCCGGTCGACGACGGGGCGGTGGCCTCGCGCCCGGCGGACGACCGGTCGGACCCGACCCTGCACGCCGAGGGCTCGGACCTGGCCCGCGCGCTGGACGAGGCGCTCGCCTCGCTGCCCTACCGCCAGCGTGCCTGCTGGCTGCTGGCCGAGATCGAGGGTCTCCCGCCGCGGGAGATCTCCGAGGTCCTGGGTATGGGACCGGACGTGGTGCGCGGGCAGCTCGCCCGGGCGCGACGTGCCCTGGAGGAGAGGATGGCGACATGGCGACCGTGAGCCGACGATGAGCGACCCCCGGACACGTCCCCTGTACGACATGCCCGCGGTGGACCCCTCGGTGCCGCGACGGCTGCCCGCCGCCCCCGGCGCCTCGCCCACGGGCGGGGAGACCCTCGCCCGCGCCACGCAGGAGCTCCGCGACCTGCCCGAGCCCGGCTGGGTCGAGGTCGCGGACCGGCTGCGGTCACGGCTGCGCTCGGTCAGCCGGCCCGGCCGGCCGCTCACGGTGGGCGAGGACGAGGCCGGGCGGCTGCAGGTCGACACCCGGGTCGTCGTCGACGCGGTCCGCCGTGCCGTGGCGGCCCTGCCCGGCACCCGCCCGACGGGGGTCGCCGTCGTGGCGGACGGCACGTCGGCCCGCTCGGTGGAGGTCGACGTCGAGCTCGTCTACGGCGGGGACGTGCGCGCCGCGGCGGAGACCGTGCGGGCCGCGACGGTGGACGTGCTGCAGGACCTGCTGGGCGTCACGCTGCCGGTGGACGTCGAGGTCGTCGACGTGGTGCCGCTGCCCTGAGACGCAGGCAGGGCCCGTCCTGCTGCCAGGAAGGGCCCTGCGGTGGTGCTGGTGCCGGTGCTCGGTGCGGGGTGGGTCAGCGCGAGCGCGCGGGGCGGCCGGAGCCGCCGCGGCGACGGGTCCCGCCGGTGCCGCCCGTGCCGCCGCCGGGGTG
>NZ_JBBEOI010000316.1 GCF_037860755.1 Aquipuribacter hungaricus
GGCTGAGGTCGGCGCCGACCGCGGCGAGCCGGGGGTGGGCCCGGGCGGCGGCGCGCAGCGCCGGCACGGACAGCTCGAGGGCGAGGCCCTGGTGCAGGGGCAGGGCGTCGAGCACGGCGGCGGTGTACGTCCCCGGTCCCGCCCCCAGGTCCAGGACGAGACCCGTCCCCGTGCCGGCCTCCGCGCACGCGCCGGCGAGCGCGGCCCGGACGTGGTCGAAGGTCCCCGAGGCCATGACCCGCAGCCGCGCCGCGACCATCGCGGCCGTGTCGGCGCGCAGCCGCGAGCCGCCGGGGACGAGGACGACGTGCCCCTGCCGCGCGACGTCGAAGCGGTGGCCGGCGGTGCACCCGAGCACCCGCGGCCCCCCGTCCCCCTCGAGCGGACCGAGCACCGCCCCGCAGACCGGGCAGCGCAGGACCGGCAGGACGTCGTCGAGCGCGCTCAGACGATCCTCCGCTCGGCGGCCCACCGGCTGAGCTCGTGCCGCGACGACAGCTGGAGCTTGCGCAGCACCGAGCTGACGTGGGTCTCCACGGTCTTCACCGAGATGAACAGCTCGGTGCCGACCTCGCGGTAGGAGTAGCCGCGGGCGATGAGCCGCATGACCTCCCGCTCGCGCGCGGTGAGCCGGTCGAGCTCGTCGTCGACGGCGGCGACGTCGGCCGCACCGGTGCCGAAGGCGTCGAGGACGAAGCCGGCCAGCCGCGGCGAGAACACGGCGTCGCCCTCGGCCACCCGCCGCACCGCCTGGGACAGCTCGCGCCCGTCGATGGTCTTGGTGACGTAGCCGCGGGCCCCGGCGCGGATGACGGAGATGACGTCGGCCGCGGCGTCGCTCACGCTGAGGGCGAGGAAGCGCACGGGCTGCCCGGCGGCGGTCTGCAGCCCGGCGCAGCGGCGCAGCACCTCGGCCCCGCCGCCGCCCTGCCCGCCGGGCAGGTGGACGTCGAGCAGCACGACGTCGGGCAGCGTGCTCCTCACCTGCTGGACGGCCGCGTCGACGTCGGCGGCCTCGCCGACGACCTCGAGGTCGTCCTCGAGCTCGGCGCGCACGCCGGTGCGGACCATCCGGTGGTCGTCGACCAGGACGAGCCTCACGGTCGTCATCGCGCCTCCTGCTCGTGCGGGTGCTGGACCGGGTGCTGGACGGGCTGCTGGGGGACCGGCGCGAGGACCGGGAGCTCGAGCACGACCTCGGTGCCGCCGGCGGCCGGGCGCCGGACCCGGGCCGAGCCTCCCGCGCGCCGCATCCTGCCGAGCACCGACTCGCGGACGCCGAGCCGGTCCTCGGGCACCGCGTCCACGTCGAAGCCGTCGCCACGGTCGGAGACGTAGGCCTGGACCGCGTCGTCGGCGACCTCGACGTAGACCCGGACCGGGGGGCGGGCGTGGCGGACGGCGTTCGTGGCGGCCTCGCGCAGGGCGAGGACGAGCGCGTCGGTGCGGGCATCGGTGGCCCGGTCGCCGACGACGACCACCTCGACGGGGACCGCGTGGGTGTCCTCGACCTGGGCGACGGCCCGCTCGACGGCGGCCGCGAGCGAGAGCGGCTCCGCCACCTGCGACCCGGGCAGCGCGCCGCGGGCCTGGGCGGCGCGGGAGCCGTACAGCCAGCCGCGCAGCTCGCGCTCCTGGGCCCGGGCGAGCCGGGCCACCTCGGCCGGGTCGTCGCTGCGGCGCTGGATCAGGGCGAGGGTCTGCAGGACCGAGTCGTGCAGGTGGGCGGCGATGTCGGCGCGCTCGGTCTCCCGGACCCGTGCCGCGCGCTCGGCCTCGAGCCCACGCCACAGCCGCAGCGCCCAGGGGGCGAGCAGCAGGCCGAGCCCGCCGAGGACGGCCATGGTGGCCAGCGCCGCCGGCCGCAGCACCGAGGCCTCGCTGCCGGTGAGCGCGAGCAGCAGCAGGCCGGTCGCGGCGAGCCCCAGCCCGAGGACCAGCCGCAGCGCGCCGCGCGGGGTGCCGCCGGTCGCCCCGCTCACCCAGCGCCGCCGGTCCCCGGTGTCCAGGTGCGTCCAGGCGATGACCGCGCCGGTGACCGCCACGGTCCCGGCGAGCAGGGTCGGCACCGGCACGCCGACGCCGGCGCGCTGCACGAGCGCCGCGCCGCCGAGCACGGTGAGCACGACCCCCCACAGCAGCCACGACCCGGTCTCGCCGTCCACCCGCAGCGGCGCACGCGTCCCCGTCGCCGGGGTCCCGTCACCGGCGGGCCCTCCTGCCCGGGTCCCGGCGGGGCCGTCCACGGGCAGCACGAGCCACAGCAGCAGGTAGGCCACGACGCCGACGCCCATCGCGAAGCCGGCGCAGACGGCCACGATCCTCACCGTGCGCACCGGCGCGCCCAGGTGCGCGGCCAGCCCGGCGGCGACCCCGGCCACGACCCTGCCCGCCTCGCGGCGGCGCAGCGGCGGGCGCACGGCGGGGACCATCCGGCCATCCTGCCCCCGACCGGGCCGCCGCGGACCAGGGGACGACCCTGGTCCGGCCCTGCCCCCGGGGGTCGCGGACCAGGGTCGGTCCAGGGTTGTCCCCGATGTGGCGGGGCACGGCCCGCGGCCACGATCGAGCCATGACAGAGAGCACCGGGACGCCCCCGGCCGACGCGACCACCCCTCCTCCGGCCCCGGGTCCCCCGCCCGGCGGCCCCACGCCGAGCGGCCCGACGCCCAGCGGTCCCACGCCGGGCGGCCCGACGTCCCGCGGGGCCGACCAGCTCTGGGACGTGCTCCGGCGCTCCGGCGTCCGCCGCCCCCTGGACGACCGCTGGCTCGGCGGCGTCTGCTCCGGCGTCGCCCGCCGGCTCGGCATCGACCCGGTGCTGCTGCGCGTGCTCCTCGCGGCGTCCCTGCTGCTCGGCGGGGTCGGCCTGGTCGCCTACGGCCTGGCGCTCGTCCTGCTGCCCGACCACGACGGCCGCATCGAGCTCGAGCGGGCCAGCCGCGGCGACCTCACCGGCACCGCGGTCGGCGCGGTGGCCCTGGTGGTGCTGGCCGTCGTCACGCCGAGCCCCTGGGGCCTGTTCGCCGGCGGCGACCTGGTCAGCGGCGGGGACGTCGTCGGCGCGATCGTGGTCGGCACCCTGCTCCTGGTCGGCCTCGCCCTGCTCCCGCAGCTGCGCGGGCTCGTCGACAAGGCCACGGGCCCCTCTCCGCAGCCGGGCCAGACGTGGGCCGGGCAGTCCGCCTGGGCCTCGGAGACCGACTGGACCTCGTGGACCGGCGGCGGCACGACCACCACCGCAGCGACGGCTGACGGCAACCCCGGGAGCGGCTCGACCGCCTGGGCCGCTCCGGCCACCACCTACGGCCGCTCGTCCTACGGCGCGCCCCCCGCGCCCCGCCCGCCCCGCCCGGTGCGCGCCGGCCGCAAGGGTCCCGGCCCCGCGCTGTCGGCCGCC
>NZ_JBBEOI010000317.1 GCF_037860755.1 Aquipuribacter hungaricus
CCGGCGAGGACCCCGGCGTCCGGCGCGGCGAGGACCCCGGTGCCCGGGACGGCGGTGCCGGCGCGGGCGGCCTGGCGGTCGACGGGGCTCAGCGGGAGCAGGCTGCGCCGGTCGCGCGGCACGTGCGAGGCGGGCCGCTCCCCCGCGAGCACGGCCTGCAGGTGCGAGCTCATGTCGGCGTAGGAGTCGAAGCCCAGGACCGCGTCGGCCTCGGGCAGCGAGCCGGCGAGCTCCGTGCCGTAGCGCTCGGCGAGGCAGCCGACAGCGACGACGGCGCGGGTGCGGCTGGTGCCGTCGTGCCCGCCGTCCTTGAGCTGCGCGGCCTCCAGGAGCGTGTCCACGGAGTCCTGCTTGGCCTGCTCGACGAAGCCGCAGGTGTTGACCACGGCGACGTCGGCGTCGGACGGGTCGTCGACCAGGGTCCAGCCCTCGGCCTGGAGCCGGCCGGCGAGCTCCTCGGAGTCGACGTCGTTGCGGGCGCAGCCGAGGCTGGTGATCGCCACGCGACGGGACGAGGTCGCTGCAGGCACGCGCCCAGGGTACGGCGCCGTGCCGCCGGACCCCGCCACGGCGCGGCCCGGCGGTGCGTCGTGCGAGGGACGGCCCGCGCGAGGGACGGCCCGTGCGACGGACGCCCGGGCCCGCAGCTCCGGGACGCCCGTCAGGAGCCGCCCGCGACCTCCCGCAGGGACCGGGTGGGCCGCAGCCACGCGCCGTCGGGCGGCAGGGAGTCCAGCCGGGTCCGGTCCAGCGGGTGCTGGAACGCGCCCGGCACCTCCTCCAGGTCGAGGAAGCGCAGGTGCGGCGACTGGGCGGCGTACCCGGCCACCTCGAAGAACGACAGCACCGTGACCTCGACGCCGTCCTGCGCCAGGGCCTCCAGCGGGGCGAGGAAGTTGCGGCCGTCGCCGCTGGCCACGACCAGGCGCGCCAGGCGCCCGGAACGGGCCCGGTGGTGCACGTGCTCGAGCATGTCGAGGTCGACGTCGTCGCGGTCGGCCAGCTTGGGCCGCGCGAACACCGCGAACCCGAGGGACCGGACGGCCTCGACCCAGCCGCGCATCTGGCCGGCGTTGACGGGCGGCACGTTGGCGAACACGGCCCCCTCGACCTCGTGGCCGTCGTCGCCGAGCTGGACCAGCCAGCGGGCGATGGCGTCGTAGCGGGGCCTGCTCGCGGCCGTCGGCTTGGCACCGATGACCTGGGCGAGCGTGGCGTCGATGTTCGGGGCGTCCCAGACGAGCAGGTCGATGGGGGCGTCCCCGGCCGGCAGCGGGAACATCGGGGTGGGCCGCTCGGTGGCGGCGGCGCTGGGGTGCGCGTGCGCCGCGGCGGGCCGCGGTTCGGGCTCGCCGTCCCCGTGGACGTCCGCCGCGAACTGCGCGTCGTCGTCGCCGTCGAGGTCGCCCGGCCAGCCGTCCCCGGTCACGCCGGCACCCCTGTCGCCCGCGCCCACGTCCCGCCAGCCGTCAGCCACGTCCTGTCAGCTCCCATGCGTCCTCGGACGACCCGTCGTCGTCCCACCCCTCGGCAGTCTCCTCGCCTACGAGCGCCCTGTCGCCCCCGACGCCGTAGCGGTCGACCGGGGCAGCAGGCCCGGGACCGCCGCGGTCGTCGTCCCTGTCGTCGTCCCTGTCGTCGTCCCGGTCGTCACGGGCGCCGCCGGTGGCACCGGCCCCGTCGGCGTCGTCCCAGCCGTCGTAGGGCGCGTCGGCCGCGGCGCCCCCGCCGGACGGGGCCGCGGGCGGCCCGTCGCCGCGCAGCCGGGCGAGGACCTCGGGCAGGTCGTCGGGACGGACCATGACGTCGCGCGCCTTGGAGCCCTCGCTGGGCCCGACGATCTCGCGTGACTCGAGCAGGTCCATGAGCCGGCCGGCCTTGGCGAAGCCCACCCGGAGCTTGCGCTGCAGCATCGACGTCGACCCGAACTGCGTGGTGACGACCAGCTCGGCGGCCTGGAGGAGCACGTCGAGGTCGTCGCCGATGTCCTCGTCGATCTGCTTCTTCGCGGCCGGCGCGGTGACGTCCTCGCGGTAGGCGGGCTGCAGCTGCACCTTGACGTGCGCCACCACCTCCTCGACCTCGGTCTCGGTGACCCACGCCCCCTGCACGCGCATGGGCTTGCTCATGCCCATGGGCAGGAACAGCGCGTCACCCTGGCCGATGAGCTTCTCGGCGCCGGGCTGGTCGAGGACGACCCGGGAGTCGGCCAGCGAGCTGGTCGCGAACGCCAGGCGGCTCGGCACGTTGGCCTTGATGAGGCCGGTGACGACGTCGACGCTCGGCCGCTGCGTGGCCAGCACGAGGTGGATGCCGGCCGCGCGGGCCAGCTGCGTGATGCGGACGACGGAGTCCTCGACGTCGCGCGGGGCGACCATCATGAGGTCGGCGAGCTCGTCGACGACGACCAGCAGGTACGGGTAGGGCGTGAGGACCCGCTTGGAGTCCGGCGGCACGCTGACGGTGCCCTTGCGGACGGCCTTGTTGAAGTCGTCGACGTGCCGGAACCCGAACGCCGAGAGGTCGTCGTAGCGGTGGTCCATCTCCGCGACGACCCACTGCAGGGCCTCGGCGGCCTTCTTGGGGTTGGTGATGATCGGCGTGATGAGGTGCGGCACGCCCTCGTAGGCGGTGAGCTCGACCCGCTTGGGGTCGACGAGGATCATCCGGACCTCGTCGGGCGTGGACCGGACGAGCACCGACGTGATCATCGAGTTGATGAACGAGGACTTGCCCGCGCCGGTGGCGCCCGCGACGAGCAGGTGCGGCATCTTGGCGAGGTTGGCCACGACGTAGCCACCCTCGACGTCCTTGCCTACGCCGATCGTCATGGGGTGGGTGCTGCGGCGGGCGACCTCGGAGCGGAGCACGTCGCCGAGGCAGACGGTCTCCTTGTCCGCGTTGGGGATCTCGATGCCGATCGCCGACTTGCCGGGGATCGGCGACAGGATCCGCACCTCGGCGCTGGCCACCGCGTAGCTGATGTTGCGGCTGAGCGCGGTGACCCGCTCGACCTTGACGCCCTGGCCGAGCTCGACCTCGTAGCGGGTCACGGTCGGGCCGCGGGTGTAGCCGGTGACCGCGGCGTCGATCTGGAACTGCTGGAGGACGTCGGTCAGGGCCTCCACGACGGAGTCGTTGACCGGGCTGTGCGTCTTGTGGGGCGTCCCGGCACGCAGCTGGGTGACGTCGGGCAGGGAGTAGACGATGTCGCCGGTGAGCGTGAGCTGCTCCGCGCGCGGCGGCAGGTCCGACAGGTCGGGCATCGGGGTGACGACCGGCTCGGCCGCCGGGGTCGGCACGGCCGCGGCGGCGGGCACGACGGACGCCCCGGCCGGGCGGGACGCACCTGGCGTGGCCGACGGCTCGGCACCGGGACGGCTGCCGGGGCGACCTGCG
>NZ_JBBEOI010000318.1 GCF_037860755.1 Aquipuribacter hungaricus
CCTGCTGCCGGTGCTGGTGCGCGGCTGGGGCCCGGGCGGGACGCCCCTGCCCGCGTGGCGGCACGCGACGGCCACCGTGCCGCGGGCGCTGCCGGACCGGCCGGGCACCCTGCTCGCCCCGTTCGACCCGCTGGTGTGGCACCGGCCGCGCACCGAGCGACTGTTCGGCTTCCGGTACCGGCTGGAGATCTACGTGCCGGCCGCCCGCCGGGTCCACGGCTACTACGTGCTGCCGTTCCTGCACCGCGGCCGCCTGGTGGCCCGGGTGGACCTCAAGGCCGACCGCGCGCGGCGGGTGCTGCTGGTCCGCTCGGCGTGGGGCGAGCCGCACCACGACGGCGACGACGTGCTCGCCCTGGCCCTGGAGCTGGCGGACCTCGGCGCCTGGCTGGGCTGCGAGCAGGTCGAGGTCGAGCCCGCCGGCGACCTGTCCGCCGCGCTCGCCCAGGCGGTCGGCACTGCCGCGAGGGGGTGAGGCGGGGACGCTGGGCCCGTCTAGCATGCACGGGTGGGAATCATCGACCGCATGCTCCGGGTGGGCGAGGGCAAGATCGTCAAGCGCCTCGCGAAGACCGCCGACCAGGTCAACGCCATCGAGGACGACTTCGTCGCGATGAGCGACGCCGAGCTGCGGGAGGAGACCGACCGCTTCCGGGCCCGGCTCGCGGACGGCGCCAGCCTGGACTCCCTGCTGCCGGAGGCGTTCGCCACCGTGCGCGAGGCGGCCAAGCGCACCCTCGGGTTCCGCGGCTTCGACGTGCAGCTCATGGGCGGTGCGGCGCTGCACCTGGGCAACATCGCGGAGATGAAGACCGGTGAGGGCAAGACGCTGTCCGCGGCCTTCCCCGCCTACCTCAACGCCCTGACCGGCAAGGGCGTCCACGTCGTCACGGTCAACGACTACCTGGCGCGCTACCAGAGCGACCTCATGGGCCGCGTGTACCGCTTCGTCGGCATGGAGACCGGGGTCATCCTCAACGGGCTCACGCCGGCCCAGCGCCGCGAGGCCTACGCCGCGGACATCACGTACGGCACCAACAACGAGTTCGGCTTCGACTACCTGCGCGACAACATGGCGAGCAGCCTGCAGAACCTGGTCCAGCGCGACCACTACTTCGCCATCGTCGACGAGGTCGACTCGATCCTCATCGACGAGGCCCGGACGCCGCTCATCATCTCCGGCCCCGTCGAGCAGCCCCAGAAGTGGTACACGGAGTTCTCGCGCCTGGCCGGGCGGATGCAGCGCGACACCCACTACGAGGTGGACGAGAAGAAGCGCACCGTCGGCGTCACCGAGGAGGGCATCGCCCTGGTCGAGGACCACCTGGGCGTGGAGAACCTCTACGAGTCCGAGAACACCCCGCTCATCGGGTTCCTCAACAACGCCGTCAAGGCCAAGGAGCTCTACCGGCGCGACAAGGACTACGTCGTCGTCGACGGCGAGGTCAACATCGTCGACGAGCACACCGGCCGCATGCTCGCCGGCCGCCGGTACTCCGAGGGCATGCACCAGGCCATCGAGGCCAAGGAGGGCGTGGTCATCCAGCGCGAGAACCAGACGCTGGCCTCGATCACCCTGCAGAACTACTTCCGCATGTACGACAAGCTCGGCGGGATGACCGGCACGGCCCAGACCGAGGCCACCGAGTTCAGCCAGATCTACGGCATGGGCGTCGTGGAGATCCCGACCAACCGGCCGATGGTCCGCGCCGACCAGCCCGACCTCGTCTACAAGACCGAGGACGCCAAGTACGAGGCCGTGGTCCAGGACATCAGCGACCGCCACGCCCAGGGGCAGCCGGTCCTCGTCGGCACCACCAGCGTCGAGAAGTCCGAGCGGCTGTCGCAGTCCCTGCAGAAGGTCGGCATCCCGCACGAGGTCCTCAACGCCAAGCAGCACGCCCGCGAGGCGCAGGTCGTCGCCATGGCCGGCCGCCCCGGCGCGGTGACCGTCGCCACGAACATGGCCGGCCGAGGCACCGACATCATGCTCGGCGGCAACGCGGAGTTCATGGCCGTGGAGGCCATGCGCCAGCGCGGCCTCGACCCCAACGAGGACCCCGAGGCCTACGAGGCCGCGTGGCCGGAGGAGCTCGCCCGGGCCGAGGAGCTGCGCTCCGCCGACGGCGAGAAGGTCCTCGAGGTCGGCGGGCTCTACGTGCTGGGCACCGAGCGCCACGAGTCGCGCCGCATCGACAACCAGCTGCGCGGCCGCTCGGGCCGCCAGGGCGACGCCGGGGAGAGCCGGTTCTACCTGGCGCTCACCGACGACCTCATGCGGATGTTCAACTCCGGCCTGGTGGAGAACTTCCTCAACGCCGCGGGCATCCCTGACGACACCCCCATCGAGTCCAAGATGGTGTCGCGCTCCATCGCCAGCGCCCAGACGCAGGTCGAGGGCCGCAACTTCGAGATCCGCAAGAACGTCCTCAAGTACGACGACGTGCTCAACATGCAGCGCACCGTCATCTACAAGGAGCGCCGCCGGGTCCTCGAGCACGCCGACCTGGGCGAGGAGGTCCGCCACTTCGCCGGCGACGTCGTCGAGGGCTACGTGCGGGCGGCCACGGCCGGCGGCCACGCGGAGGAGTGGGACCTGGAGCTGCTCTGGCAGCAGCTGCGCGCTCTGTACCCGGTCGGCCTGGAGCCGTCCGACCTGCAGGCCGAGCACCCCGCCGGGCTCACCACCGACGTGCTCGTCGAGGAGCTCACCACCGACGTGCGCCTGGCCTACGAGGCGCGCGAGCAGGAGATGACGCCCGCCCTCATGCGCCAGCTCGAGCGCCGCGTCGTGCTCGGGGTCATCGACCGCAAGTGGCGCGAGCACCTGTACGAGATGGACTACCTGCAGGACGGCATCGGCCTGCGCGCGATGGCCCAGCGCAACCCGCTCGTGGAGTACCAGCGCGAGGGCTTCGACATGTTCCAGGCGATGACCGAGGGCATCAAGGAGGAGACGGTCCGGCTGGTCTTCGCCGCGCAGCTGACCATCACCCCGCCGCAGCCGCCCGCCGGGGTCGAGATCGTCGGCGACGGGGCGGTGGCCGTGGAGCCGGCCGCCGCCGAGGCGCCCGCCGGTGCTCCTGCTGGTGCGGTGCCTGCGGGTGCGGCTCCTGCGGGGGCAGCTCCCTCCGCCGGGCCGGACGGGTCTGCTGCCGCGGCGGCGGCCCCGAGCGCCGACGGGGCAGCGGCCGTCGACGAGGACGACCCGGACGCGTTCTCGGTCCCCGGCCTCGACCAGAAGGTCGGTGCGCTGACCTACACGGCACCGACCCTGGACGGCGAGACCCCCGGCGCCCCGGTCGCGGAGCGCGCCGACGGTGCCCGTCCCGCGCGGACCGGTGCCGCGGGCGGCGCCGCCGAGGGCGAGGCCAACCGGGCTCAGCGCCG
>NZ_JBBEOI010000319.1 GCF_037860755.1 Aquipuribacter hungaricus
GAGGCGCGCGGCGACCGCCCCGGTCCTGCCCGGGCGGCAGACCGTGCCCGGGCCGGTCGACGGCGCCGACGACCCGGACGACGTGTCCGAGCTGCTCGTGCCCGGCGGCTGGTTCGACGACGAGACGCCCGAGCGCCCCGCCTCCCGCACCGGCGGCGGACGCGTCGTCTCGCTGCCCGACGGCACCCCTGCCGCCCGCGGCCTGGCCCGGGCGGCGATGGCGCTGGACTCCTACGAGTGCACCCGGCTCATCCGCCAGCACACCGACCGCCACGGCACCATCTCCACCTGGGAGCACCTGGTGGCGCCGGTCCTGGTCGCGGTGGGGGAGCGGTGGCGCACCACGGGCACCGGCATCGAGGTCGAGCACGTGCTGTCCGAGGCCGTGCTGTCCGGCCTGCGCACCGTGGCGGCCGGGCTCCGGCACCCGCGCAACAGCCGTCCCGTCCTGCTGGCGGCGGCGGAGCAGGAGCAGCACGGGCTCCCGCTGCACGTCCTCACGGCCGCCCTGGCCGAGCAGGGGGTCGCCTCGCGCCTGCTCGGGGTCCGGGTGCCGCGCACCGCCCTGGCCGCCGCCGTGCGGCGCAGCGGGCCGGCTGTCGTGTTCGTCTACGCCCACCTGCGCGTCGACGACCCGGAGCAGCTGGACGAGCTGCCCCGGCTGCGGCCCAGCCCGCTGCTGCTCCTGGGCGGTCCCGGGTGGGCCGGGGCGGCGACCCCGCCGGGGGTCGAGCGGGTCGACGACCTCACGCAGGCCGTCGAGCGCATCGTCGCGGCCGTCGGCGCCTGAGCACCGGCACCTGGGCACCGGGCCGCAGGGCCCTGACCTGCGGCTCCCGGCAGACGGAGGACCGCCAGGGCCTCAACTCCCGCCGGGTCCTGCCGATACCTCGGACCGGAGCACCCGCCGGGTGCCGGAAGAAGAGGTGCGCCCCGTGGCAACAGTCCTGGTCGTCGACGACACGCCGATCGTCCGCGAGCAGCTGCGTCGTGCGGTGGCCGGCCTGCCCGGCATCACCCGCGTCGTCGGTGCCGCGTCCGGCGAGGAGGCGCTGTCGCGCTGGCCCGTCGAGCGCCCGTCGGTCGTCCTGCTCGACGTGCGCATGCCCGGCATCGGCGGGGTGGAGACGGCCAAGCGCCTGCTCACCCGCCACCCCGAGGCCAACGTCCTCATGACGACCATGGCCGAGGACGCCGACGGGCTGGCGCGCGCCATCGCCGCCGGGGCCCGTGGCTACGTGGTCAAGGACGCCAGCCCCGAGGAGCTGTCCATCGCCCTGGCCGCGGCCCTCAGCGAGGCCGCCCGCCGTCAGGTCCCCGCCCAGTCCCGAGGTCCCAAGGGTGCCGCGGTGGCGCTCACCGAGCGGGAGGTGCAGGTCCTGGACGGCATGTCCCGCGGCTGCAGCAACGCCGCCATCGGCCGCGAGCTGTTCCTGTCCGAGGACACGATCAAGACCCACGCCCGCCGCCTGTTCCGCAAGCTCGAGGCCGCGGACCGCGCGCAGGCCGTCGCGACCGGCTTCCGGCTCGGCCTGGTGCGCTGAGGCCGTCCGCGCGGCCCTGCACCTGGAGGACCGCCTGACGGCTGCGCCTGCCCCCTGTCCCCCGTCCCGGGGCGGTCTGCGGGCGCGCGGGTCCCGCGCCCCGGCGGAGGTAGTCTCCCCCCGCCCCTGCGTGGGGGGCGCACCTTCGGGGAACGGAGCCGGCATGCCCCGCCGCCGCTGCGCCGTCCGGGGCACCCTCCTGCCCCGGCCCGCCGTCCGGCTGTGCGCTCCGTCGTCCCGCGCCACGCGCTGTAACGGAACCGCTGGGTCGGCCGATGTCTGACTCGGACTCCCACGACCGGCCGGACGTGGTCGACGGGCGAGGGCTGTGGTCGCAGCTCGTCATCCGTGCGGTGGCGGGGGAGCCCGACGCGATCGAGACCCTCATCGCCGGCGTGCGCGAGCGCGTGCACCGGTACTGCAGGGCGCGCTTGCGTGGCTACCCCGGGGCCGAGACGGTCGCGGACGACGTCGCTCAGGAGGTGTGTGTCGCCGTGCTCACCGCGCTGCCCACCTACCAGGACACGGGGCGGCCGTTCGAGGCGTTCGTCTTCCGGGTGGCCGGCTTCAAGGTCGCGGACGCGCAGCGGCACGCCCTGGGCCGCGAGCAGGCCGTCGACGACGTCCCCGACGCCCCGAGCACGACGCTGGCCGACAGCCCCGAGGACAGCGCGGTGGTGCGGTCGCAGGCCGACCACGTCACCCGGCTCATGGAGCGCCTGCCCGGTGCCCAGCGCGAGGTGCTCGTCATGCGGGTCGCGGTGGGCATGAGCACCGAGGAGACCGCCACGGCCCTGGGGATGACGACCGGGGCGGTCCGCGTCACGCAGCACCGGGCACTCGCCCGCCTGCGGGCGCTGGTCGGCACGAGCCTGGACGGTGACGCGTGAGCGCCGGCCTGCCCGGTGACGGCGTCCCGGGCGGCGGCCTGCCCTCCGACGACGGCTCGCTCGACGCCGTGCGCGCGACGGACGACCTGCTCGACCTGCTCGCCGCCCGCGAACCGCTGCCCGAGGGTGCCGACGAGCTCCTCGGGATGCTCGAGGACTGGGCCCGCGTCGTGGACGCCGAGGCCGCCGCCGCGACCGCCACGCTGTCCGGTGCCGACGCCGTGGGTGCCGGGCTGGGGGCGGACCTGTCGGACGCGCTCGTCGGCTCCGACGTCCGGCCGGTCCGACGGCCGCGGCCGGTGCAGCCGGAGACGCGGCGCCGCACACCGTGGTGGGCGCTGTCGTCCGCGGCGGCCGCGGTCATCGCCGTGCTCGCCGTCGGGCTGGGGGCCCAGGACGTCACGCCGCGCGTCCCGGGCGGGGGCACCGTGGCGGAGTCGGTGCAGTCCATCGAGGCGACGCTCGTGGCGGCCCAGCGGGCCGCCGAGGCAGGGGACGTCGTCGGGGCGCGGCTGCTGCTCGAGCACGCCCGGGAGCTGGTCGCCGGGCTGCCCGCGGAGGAGCAGGAGCGCTTCGCCGAGGCTCTGGGCACGGCCGAGCAGGGCGTGCACTCCGCGGAGGAGGCGGTCCGCCAGGGCCTCCCCGTGCCCCCGTGGCCGGGCTCGGCGCCTGTCCCCGGTGCGACCGCGACCGCCACGGTGACCGCGACCGCGACCGCTACCGCCACGGGGCCCGACGGACGGCCGACCACGACGACGACCCCTGACCCCCGAGCCACCCCCGGCGCACCCGCCGTCCCGGGCGAGGGCCCGACCACCACCCCGACGCCGGTCCCCGGTGCCGGGCAGCCGGCCCCGCGCCCGACGGCGCAGCAGCCCGGGCCGGAGCCC
>NZ_JBBEOI010000320.1 GCF_037860755.1 Aquipuribacter hungaricus
GGTGTCCGGCGGGCGCCCGGCCAGGCGGCCGAGGAGTTCGACGCCGGCCGGTCGCGGCTCCCGGTGGCCGAGGTCGTCGCGGGCGTCGCGCACCCGCCCGGGCCGGACGAGGTGAGCGCGATGGTCGACTCCGTGCTCCGGGGTGTCGGCGACGGCGACCTGGGGGTGACGTTCGAGCGGGCGGCCGCGTTCGCGCGCGTCTGCTCGGTCGGGCGCGCCGTCCTCGCCGACCGCGGCCAGGTCGACATCACGGCGCCCGCGGACCCGGTCGCTGACCTGGACGCCGAGCTCGACGCCGCCCGGCTCACCCGGTCCGCGTCGGCGCTGGTGCAGACCGCCGACGACCTCGAGGCCTGCGCCCGGCGGTGGCGGCACCACTCGCTCGACTGAGGGCGGCTGGTGCTGCCCGGGTGACTCTGCCCGAGCCGCCGTCCGGGGCCCGTCGACGGTGGCGGGCCCGGTTGGTGCGCCGGGGTGGTGCGGTGGCCGGAGGTGGGTGCCGGACCGGAAGCGCCTCACGGCGCGGGGCCGCTCGTAGCGGCTATTCATGGAGCCCGGGGCTTTCGCGGCCCGACACCCACGACCACCGTAACCGACATCCCGGTCATGGTGTTCCCCGGTGCAGGCCCTCACCCGCGTGCGCCGTGCCACACCGGGGCGGTGGTCCCGCCGGGTGGTCGGCGGTCGGTCAGCGGTCGGACAGCAGCGGCGCCGCCGGGTCCGGGAGCTGCCTGCCGGCCAGGTCCGCGCGCCTGCGCGCCATCCCGGACAGCGCCTCGAGCACGACGCGGTTGCCCAGGGCGGCGGTGATGTCGGCGTGGTCGTACGGCGGGCTGACCTCCACGACGTCGACGCCGACCACGGGCAGCTCACGGCAGATCCTGCGGACGGAGTCCAGCAGCTCCCGCGCGGTGATGCCGCCCGGCTCCGGCGTGCCCGTGCCGGGGGCGTGCGCGGGGTCCGCGACGTCGATGTCGACGGACAGGAACACCCCGTCGCAGCCGTCGGTGGCGATGGCGGAGGCCTCGTCGAGGCACGCGGTGAGCCCGCGCGCGACGACCTCGGTCATCTCGAAGGACCGCATCCGTTGCCCGGCCATCCACTCGAGGGTCTCCGGTCCCGGCCAGTAGCCGCGAAGCCCGACCTGGAGGAACCGGTCGCCGCGCAGGGCGCCGGACTCGATGAGGCGCCGCATCGGCTGGCCGTGGCCCCACAGCGACCCGAACTCGATGTCGCCGGTGTCGGCGTGGGCGTCGAAGTGCAGCATCGACACCCGGCCGTCGCCGTGGGCGTCGGCCGTCCCGCGGCCGGTCGCGTAGGTGATGGAGTGGTCGCCGCCGAGGACGACCGGCACCGCCCCCGTGGCGGCCACGGCCGCGACCGCCGTGCGCAGCCGCTGCAGCGCGGTCTCGATGTCGCCGGGGGGCATCTCGACGTCGCCGGCGTCGCGGACGTCGAGGTCCCGCAGCGCGTCGACCCGCAGCGCCAGGCTCGGCCGGGAGCCGTCGTGGGCGAGGTAGTCCGTCGTCCGGATCGCGTAGGGGCCGAACCGGGTGCCGGGCCGGTGCGACGTGCCGCCGTCGAACGGGGCCCCGAGGACGACCACGTCGGCGCCGGCCATGGAGGCAGGGTCGGTCCACGTGCACGCGGGCACCCCGAGGAACGTGACGTCGGGGCCGAACTGCGAGCCGTACCGGGGCTGCGTCATGCCCCGGAGGCTAGGACCTGCCCGTCCCGCTAGCGTGCCGGACGTGCACCCCTCCGCCCCGGGGCCGTCCCTGGCCCGGCGGCTCCGCACCCGGGACGCCGTGGCGGTCGGCCTGGGCTCGATGCTCGGGGCGGGCGTGTTCGCCGCCTACGGACCGGCGGCCGCAGCAGCCGGTCCGGGCCTGCTGCTGTCCCTGCTCCTGGCCGGGCTCGTCGCCCTGTGCGGGGCGACCGCGTCGGCCCAGCTGGCCGCCCGCTACCCGACCTCGGGCGGCACGTACGTCTACGCCCGGGAGCGGCTCGGGCACTGGCCCGGGTTCGTCGCGGGGTGGGGGTTCGTCGTCGGGAAGACGTCGAGCCTGGCGGCGATGGCGCTCACCGTCGGCGCCTACGCCGCCCCCGGCCGGGAGCGGCCCGTCGCGCTGCTGGCCGTGGCGGTCGCGGTCGCCCTGGGCTACCGCGGGGTGACCCGGACGGCGGCCGCTGCCCGGGTGCTCGTCGTCGTGGTCCTGCTCTGCCTGGGGGTGGCCGTGGCGGCCGCCTTGACCGGCCCGCGGACCGCTGTCGCCGTGCCGTGGGCGGGGGTCCCGGGCGGGGGCTGGTACGGCACCCTGCAGGCCGCCGGCCTGCTGTTCTTCGCCTTCGCCGGGTTCGCCCGGGTGGCGACCATGGGCGAGGAGGTCCGCGACCCGGCCCGCACCGTCCCCCGCGCCGTCCTGCTCTCCCTGGGTGCGGCGACGTTGGTCTACGCCGTGGTGGGGCTGGTCCTGCTCGCCACGCTCGGGGTCGCCGGGACGGCCGCGTCCTCGGCACCGCTGGCGGACGCGGTGGCGGCGGGCCGGTGGCCGTGGGCGGGGGCCGTGGTGCGGGTGGGCGCGGTGGCGGCGTCGGCCGGTGCCCTGCTGGCCCTGCTGGCCGGGGTGAGCCGGACGACGCTGGCGATGGCCCGGGAGGGGGACCTGCCCCGCTGGCTCGCCGGGGTCCACCCGGTGCACCGGGTACCGCACCGCGCCGAGCTCGTCGTGGGTGCCGTCGTCCTGCTGGTCGTGGCCGTCGGCGACGTGCGGGGCGCGATCGGCTTCTCCTCCGCCGGCGTCCTCGTCTACTACCTGCTCGCCAACCTGTCGGCCCTGGGCCAGCCGGCGGCCGAGCGGCGCTTCCCGCGGCTGCTGCAGGTCGTCGGGGTGCTGGCGTGCACGGCGCTGGTGCTCACCCTGCCGCCGGGCAGCGTGGCGGCGGGCGCGGCCGTCCTGCTCGTGGGAGTGGCCTACCGGCTGCTCAGGCTCCGGCGCGAGGCCCGGCGCGCAGCCACCGGGCGGGCCTGACGAGCCCCTCGGGCAGCTCGGTCGCGCCGTCCCCGCCGGCCGCCTCCAGCTGCGGCTGGGTGCAGAAGAGCGCCCCGCCCAGCCGGGCACCCGCGATGTCCGCCCCGCGGAGGTCGGCGCCGAGCAGGTCCGCCCGGCGCAGGTCGGCGCCGGAGAGCCGGGCCCCCATGAGCCACGCGCCGCGCAGGTCCGCGCCCCGCAGGTCGGTCCCCCGCAGGTCCGCCCCCAGCAGGTCA
>NZ_JBBEOI010000321.1 GCF_037860755.1 Aquipuribacter hungaricus
GGTGGCCTCGCTCGCCCGGCGCCGCGCCGCCGCTGCCCCGCCCGCGTGAGCGCGGCCGCCACCGAGCCGGCCCCCACCTGGGCCGGGGTCCTGGAGACCCTGGCGCAGGGCCGCCACCTCGACCGGGACCAGACCCGCTGGGCGCTGGACGCCGTCATGCGGGGCGAGGCCGACGACGCCCGCCTCGCGGGGCTGCTGGTCGGTCTGCGCGCCAAGGGCGAGACGGTCGAGGAGGTGAGCGGCCTCGCCGAGGCGATGCTGTCCCACGCCCTCCCGCTGCACGTCGACGGTCCCGCGGTGGACATCGTCGGCACCGGGGGAGACGGCGCCCACACCGTCAACATCTCGACCATGGCCTCGCTCGTGGCGGCGGGCGCGGGCGCGACCGTCGTCAAGCACGGCAACCGGGCGGCCTCCTCCCGCTGCGGCACCGCCGACGTGCTGGAGGAGCTCGGGCTGGACCTCGAGGCCGACCCCGCCCGGGTGGCCGCCTCGGCCCGCGAGAACGGCATCACGTTCGCCTTCGCGCCCCGGTTCCACCCGGCGGTGCGCTTCGTCGGCCCGGTCCGGCGCTCCCTCGGCATCCGGACGGTCTTCAACTCCCTGGGCCCGCTCACCAACCCGGCCCGCCCCGCCGCGATGGCGCTGGGCGTGGCCGACGCCCGGCACGCCGGGATCATCGCCGGGGTGCTGGCCGCCCGGGGGACGACCGCGCTCGTGGTCCGGGGGCAGGACGGCCTGGACGAGCTGACGACGACCGCGCCGACCAGCGTCCGGGTCGTCGTGGGCGGGGAGGTCGTCGAGACCGTCCTCGAGGCCGCCGACGTCGGCATCCCGACCTCGGTCGTGGCCGACCTGCGCGGGGGCGACCGCACGGCCAACGCCGCGGTCGTGCGGGACGTGCTCGCCGGGGCGCAGGGGCCCGTCACCGACGTCGTGGCGCTCAACGCCGCGGCCGGGCTGCTGGCCCTGGACCTGGTGGGCAGCAGCCGCAGCGCAGCCGACGTCGCCGCGGACCTGCCCGGCGCCCTCGAGCCGTTCCTCGTGGCGGCCCGCGAGGCGCTGGCGGACGGGCGGGCGCAGGCGGTCCTCACCCGCTGGCTCGGCTGAGCCTGCCGGGCGTCCCGGGTCACCCTGTCTCCCCGGGCACCCGCCACAGCGAGGCACCGTGGCGGCCGCCCTCGACCAGGTGCAGCTGCGACCAGCGGGCGGCCGCACCGACGGGCAGCGCCCACCCGCCCTCGGAGACGACGAGCCGGGTGCCGGGCTTCTCGAGCCACCGCACGAGCAGGGACGTCTCCTCCGGCAGCGCGGCCGAGCCGGGCCCGACCGGCGGGGGGACGTGCTCGGCGGTGGCGCGCAGAGCGTCGACGGTGGGCATGACGGGCTCGCCGGCGCGGGTGACGGCGCTGCCGGCCATGCGGCCGTGGCGCACGCACACCAGCTCCCAGCCGCCGACCTGGCGCTTCCGGGCGGCGACGAGCTCGCCCGTGGCGACCAGGCCGCGCACCTGCTGAGCGCGGTCGACACCGCGGACGAGGGCCGCGAGGCGGTCGCGCTCGGACGCCGCCTCCTCGTAGCGCTGCTGGTCCGAGAGCCCGCGGACCCGCCGCATGATGGTCTCCACCAGCGGTGACAGGTCGCCGTCGAGCGCCTGCCGCACCTGGGCGACGACGCCCGCGTAGGCCTCGTCGGGGCCGGTGACGCAGGGGGCGCTGCAGCGGCCCATCCCCGCCAGGGCGCACGCGGTCCCGCCGCCCCGGCGCGACAGCCGGGGCGTGCAGCGTCGGATGTCGAAGGCGGTGTGGACGGCCTCGACGGCCTCCCGGGCCCGCGCGCGGGAGGAGAACAGGCCGACGTAGGCCGCGGCCGGGTGGTCGGCGCCCGGGTGGGAGACGACGGACAGGCGCGGCACCGGCTCGTCGGTGACCTTGACCCAGGCCGCCCGCTCCGGGCGGGTCGAGCGCCGGTTGTAGCTCGGCCGGTGCTCGGCGATGAGCCTCAGCTCCCTCACCTGCGCCTCCAGGGCGGTCGCGCAGACGACGTGCTCGACGCTGCGGGCGACCTGGACCATCTCCGTCATCCGCCGGCGCTTCTCCGAGGCGGTGAAGTAGCTGCGGACCCGGGTGCGGATGTCCAGCGACGAGCCGACGTAGAGCACCCGGCCGCCGCCGTCGACGAAGCGGTAGACCCCGGGGCAGCTGGGCAGCCCGTCGACGAGGTGCCGGCGCGAGCGGCGGCCGTCGTCGGTGCGGCAGAAGTCGAGCAGGTCCTCCACCGTCGTGACGCCGCGCGCCCGGGCGAGCAGGGCGTGCAGCACGTCGACCGTGGCGCGCGCGTCGGCCAGCGCCCGGTGCACCGGCGTCGTGGTGGCCCGGAAGTAGGCGGCCAGGGTGCCGAGCTTGCGGTTGGGGACCTCGTCGTCGGTGACGAGGCGCCGGGCGAGCGCGACGGTGTCCACGACCTCGAAGCGGGGCCAGGGCCGGCCCTGCGCGGTGCAGGCGGCCCGGAGGAACGAGATGTCGAAGCGGGCGTTGTGCGCCACCAGGACGCTGCCGGCGGCGAAGTCGAGGAAGGCGGGCAGCGCCGCCGTCATCCGCGGGGCGCCCACGAGCATGCCGTTCGTGATGCCGGTGAGCAGGGCGATCTGCGGCGGCACGGGCACACCGGGGTCCACGAGGGTCTGCAGCTCACCGACGACCTCGCCGCCGCGCACGAGGACCGCGCCGATCTCGGTCACCGCGTCCTTGGCGGCGCTCCCGCCCGTCGTCTCGAGGTCGACGACGCAGAACGTCGTCTCGTGCAGGGGGCGACCCAGGTCCTCGAAGCTGCCCTGCACGGTCATGGTGCTCATGGCCGCGGACGCTAGAGGGGGCCCCGGACACAGCCCCGGAGGCGCGGCGGGCGGGGGTTGTGTCCGGGCCCGTCCATACCGTCCTGGGCATGCTCATCGACTGCGACTCCTGCACCGCGAGGCCCCGCGCCTGCGGCGACTGCATCGTCACCCACCTGCTGCAGGTGGGCCCCGTCCGCGGCAGCACCGAGGACTCCTGGGCCGAGCCCCACGAGGTGATGGACCCGGTGGACGCCGCTCCCGAGCTCACCGAGTCCGAGGTCGCGGCGGTGGCCGTGCTGTCCGCCGGCGGCCTGGTGCCGCCCCTGCGGCTGGTGACACCGACGCCCCCGGCGGGCGCGGGGCGCGGGGGCGCCCGCCGCCGCACCGGGTGAGGCAGGCTGGCCCCGTGCAGGGGAC
>NZ_JBBEOI010000322.1 GCF_037860755.1 Aquipuribacter hungaricus
CGCGCTCCCCGGCGGCGCGGCCGCGCTCCCCGGCGGCGCGGCCGTGCTCCTCGGCGGCGGAGTCGCGACCCACGGCGGCGTAGCCGTGCTCCCCGGCGGCGTGGCCGGGCCGTCGCTCATCCCAGCCACGTCACGGGCGGCCCGTGCGGGGAGGCGCGGCCGAGCAGCTGCCGCGCACCACCAGGCCAGACCGTGGCCGACACGACGAAGTCCGCGGCCGGGCCGTCCTCCGGCGTCGCGGGCTCCAGCGACAGCCGCACGAGCAGCGCGTCGTCCGTCGCGGTCGCCCCGAGCGCCGCCAGCGCGTCCTCGGCGGCGGCCTGCTCGGCGGCCGGCACGTACTGCCACATGATCGAGTGCCACAGCACCGTGAGGTGCCCGGGCGCGAGCGTCATGGCCCTGACCGCGTCCGCCGCCCCGAGCCGGGCGACGGGCTGCGGGTGCGCCGCGGCCACCGCGAGCGCCGCCCGCAGCCGGGCGACGCGCGCGGTCTGGTCCGGCCACACGTAGGCGAGCAGGCGGTCCGGGGCCCCGGGCACCGTGAGGTCCAGCGGGGCGATGTCGCTGCCGTGGCGTTCGATGATCCGCAGCGGGGCACCCGGGTCCGGGGCGGCGCCCTGCCAGGCGTCCTCGAGCGCCACGGGCGAGCTGTCCGGCCCCCACCAGCGCCCGGACGCCGCGACCTGGTGGCGGAACCGGTCGGCGTGGAGGTTGAGCCCGGCGCTGGCGCCCGTCTCGTAGAGCCGGACGGGCAGGTCGCGGCCGTCCAGCAGGAGCAGCAGGCCGCCGACGAGCGCCGTCGAACGGCCCACCTCGTTGGTCTGCGGCGCACTGGCGAACCAGGGACGGACCTCCTCGGCGTGCTCCTGCAGCGCGGCCAGGAACGCCGGGAGCAGGTCGTCGTCGGGGGTGCCGCCGACGCTCGGGTACTGCCGCGCCAGCCGCGGCGCCCGCCCGGTGAGGACGAGGTGGTGGACGCCGCCGAGCAGCCGGAGCGGGACCAGGTCGTCGCGAGCCGCCCCGCGGTGGTCCTCGAGCACCTCCGCCAGCACGCCGCGCTCCTGCAGGTCGGCGGCGAGGCCCCGCAGCAGCCGGTCGTAGAGCGGCGACCCCAGCCGGCCGCACGCCTCGGCCTGGTCGAGCAGGTGGACGGCGAGCTGCCCGGGGCCGTCCGGCAGGGGGGACGACGGCACGCGCACCTCCAGGACGGTCCGGCGGCCCACCCGGCCGCACGGCGAGTGAAGCACAGCGCCGTGCGGCGGCCGAGAGGGACGTGACGGGCTGTGGGCAGCCTCGCCCGGACGGGGGTTAACGGGGCGCAGCGGCTCAGCCCGGCCGCACGGGCGCCGATCACACCGGGGTGCTGGGAGAGCTGGGAAGCCTGCTGCGACGGGGACGTGGGCGGTCCGCCCGCACCGTCGACGTCGGGCTGCTCGTCGCCGCCGTCCTGGGCACCCACCTGCTGAGCGTCGGCGCCGTCCTGCTCGCGCCCGAGGGCAGCGTCGTCGCCTCCTGGTGGCCCGCGGCCGGCCTGGGCACCGGGCTGGCCGCCGTGGTCGGCCCCGACCGGCGTCGCATCGTGCTGTTCGCCGTGCTCCTCGGGAGCATCACCGGCAACCTCGAGGGCGGCCGCGCCGCCGACATCGCCGTCCTGTTCGCGGTGTGGAACGTCGTCGAGGTCGCGGTCACCGTGCGCCTGCTCACCGACGGCCCGCCCGCCCGGTTCAGCGAGATCGTCGACATCCGCCGCCTGGCGGTGGCCGTCGTCGCCGGCTCCTCGACGCTGGGTGTGCTCACCGCGCTGACCGTCGCCCTGCTGCACGACGGCGACCTGCTCCTCACCCTGACCGCCGTCACCCCGTCCCACGCCGCCGCGCAGCTGCTCGTCGTCCCGGCCGTGCTGTCGCTGCGGACGGCGTCGCGCGCCAGCCGCCGCACCGCCGAGACCGCGCTGCAGGTCGGCCTGCTCGCCGCCGTCACGGTCCTCGTCTTCGGGGTCGGCACGCTGCCCCTGGCCTTCGTCCCGCTCACCGTCGTGGTGTGGGGCGCCGTCCGGCTCGGCCTGCGCACGGTGACGCTCCAGCTGCTCGGCCTCGTGGTCGCCGTCACCCTGCTGTCCGCGGCCGGCCACGGCCCGTTCGCCGTGGGCGCGGCGATGACCGGGCACCTGTCGACCCTGGTCATCCAGGTGTTCGCCGTGTCCTACGTCATGGTCGTCCTGCCGCTCGCCCTCGCCGTCCGCCAGCGCGAGGAGACCGCCGCCCGGCTGTCGGCGTCGGAGGCGATGTTCCGGGGCGGGTTCACCGGCTCGATGCTCGGCATGCTCATGCTCCGCCCGCGCGACGGCGTGCTCCGCGTGGTGCGGGCCAACCCCGTCGCCACGGCGATGCTCGGCGGCAGCGAGGCGGACCTGCTCGGCAGCGACCTCGCCGCGCAGCTGGCCCCGGCCGAGCGGGCCGCGTTCGTCGCGGCCGTCGAGGACGTCGTCGCCGGCACCAGCGACGGCTGGCGCCACGAGGTCGCCTCGTCCGGCACCCCGGTCCGCTGGTTCGAGGCGGCCGTGTCCGTGCTGCCCGCCCCGTCGACCGACCCCGGCGACGTCCTGGTCAGCGTCCAGCTCGTCGACGTCACCGCCCGCCGCGACGCCCAGGAGCAGCTGTCCCGCCTCGCGCTGCACGACCCGCTCACGGGCCTCGCCAACCGGGTCCTGCTCGCCGACCGACTGGCCCAGGTGCTCGCGACCGCGCGCCGCAGCGGCCTGGCGCCCGCCCTGCTGTTCCTCGACCTCGACGACTTCAAGCAGGTCAACGACGTGGACGGGCACGCCGCGGGCGACATCGTGCTGCGCACCGTCGCCGACCGGCTGCTCGCCGGGGCGCGCGCCTCGGACACGGTGGCGCGCCTCGGCGGGGACGAGTTCGTCGTCCTCTGCCCGGAGACCCCGCACCCGGCCGACGGGCTCGCGCTGGCCGAGCGGCTCGTCGCCTCGGTGTCCCGGCCGATCACGGTCGGCACCCGCGACGTCGTGGTCCGGCTCAGCGTCGGCGTCGTCCTCGGTGCCCCCGGCGCCGACGCCGACGGCCTGCTCCGTGACGCCGACACCGCGATGTACACCGCCAAGGCGCAGGGCAAGGGCCGTGCCGTCGTCTTCACCGCCGGCAGCGCCACCGCGGACGGGGCGACCTCGCCGCCGCCCGTGATCCCCGCGGCGTCCGCCGCGCGCTAGCGGCCGCGCGCACCAGCGGCCGCCG
>NZ_JBBEOI010000323.1 GCF_037860755.1 Aquipuribacter hungaricus
CTACGATCCGACTTCTCAGGCGCCCGGCGCGCTCCGGGTCGGGGGCGCGCCCTGGCCGGCGCGGGCGACGACCCGGGCCAGGCGGAAGCGCACGGCGAGACCGACCCGCACGACCACGCGCAGCGGCCACCAGCGCGGCCCGGACCAGCGCCGCGAGACGTAGCGCCGGGCCGACAGGTGGTGGGCCCGGAGCATCGGCGTCGGCTCCGAGCGCCAGGTGTGCCCCCCGACGTGGGTGACCCGGGCGCCCGGCACGTACACCGACGCCCAGCCCGCGGCCGCGAGCCGCTCCCCCAGGTCGAGGTCCTCGAAGAACATGAAGTAGCCCTCGTCGAAGCCGCCGACCGCGTCGAACGCCTCGCGGCGCAGCAGCAGGCACGACCCGGACAGCCACCCGGTCTCGCGCTCGGTCACCGCCTCGGACTCCTGCCGGTAGGCGCGCGTCCACGGGTTCCCGGCCCAGGCCCAGCCGAGCAGGGCGTGCCCGATGCCCCGCCCCAGCGAGGGCAGGGAGCGGGCCGAGGGGTAGAGGGCGCCGTCCGGGCTCTGCACGAGCGGGCCGAACGCGCCGCCGCGCGGGTGGCGCTCCCCCGCCTCGACGAGCCGGTCGAGGGCGCCGGGCGCCCACTCGATGTCCGGGTTGGCCACGACGAGCCACGGCGCGGTGCCGCCCGCGGCGCCCCGGTTCGCGGCCGTCCCGTAGCCCAGGTTGCCGCCCGTGGGCAGCAGCTCGACCCGCCCGGCGGCCGCCTCCGCCTCCGGGACTCCGTCCGTGGACCCGTTGTCGGCCGCCACCACCCGTGTCTCCCGGACGGTGCTCACGGCGAGGGAGTCCAGGAAGCGCGGCAGCGTCTCGCCCGGGGAGTACGTGACGACGACGACGTCGACCGGCTCGAGGGCACCCGCGGGGGCCGTCGCGCCCGCGCCCACCGGCTGGTCCGTGCTCATGCCGCCACCTGCGCCGCGGCGCGCTCCCAGGACCGGACGTGCACCTCGGCGCTGGCCTCCCACGTGAAGCCCGCGGCGCGCTGCCGCGCGGCCTCCCCGAGCCGGCGCCGCCGGTCGGGGTCGGCGTGCAGGGTGGTCAGGGCCGCGGCGAGCGAGCCGGGGTCGGGCTCGCAGTAGGCGACCGCATCGCCGCCGACCTCGGGCAGGGACAGCAGCCGGGTGGTGAGGACCGCCGCGCCGCAGGCCATGCCCTCGAGCACCGGCAGACCGAAGCCCTCCCCCAGGCTCGGGTAGGCGACGACCTCCGCCCCGCCGAGGAAGGCCGGCAGGTCGCCGTAGGGCAGGTAGCCCGGCCGCAGCAGCGGCATGCCGTCGGGCACGCCCGCCAGGACCGCGGGCAGCGCCGTGTCCCAGCCCGGCCCCCCGGCCAGCACGAGCGCCGGCACCGCCGCCGGGTCGCGCCTGTGGAGGCCGGCGAAGGCGCGGACCCAGCCGCGCACCAGGGCGCCGACGTTCTTTCGCGGCTCGACCGTGGCGAGGAAGGCGACCCAGGGGCGGTCGCCCAGGCCGAGCGACGCCGCGACCCGGGCGTGCTCCTGCTCGCCGACGGGACGGAACACGGCCGTGTCGACGCCGTGCAGGGCGACGTCGAGGCGGTCGGGGTCGGCACCGGTGAGGCGCACCACCTCGTCGCGCGTGGCCACCGACGGCACGACGCAGCGGGCCGCGCGCCTCACGGCAGCCCGGGTCGCGGTGCGGAACGTCGCCGCCTTGACGGGCAGGTGGACGCCGGGGTCGGTGAAGAACGTGGCGTCGTGCAGCGTGACGACGCTCGCGGCCCCGGGGCGGGCCGGGGCCGTGTAGTGCGGGCTGTGCAGCACGTCGGCACCGGTCCGGGCGACGAGCGCCGGCAGCCCCGTCTGCTCCCACAGCAGCCGCCGGGCGCGCGAGGCCGTGGCCGCGGGCGCCGTCACGACCTCGCGGACGCCGAGGCCCGCGACCGTGGCGGCGTCGCGCTCCTGGCACACCACGACCGGGTCCTCGCCGCGCCGCGCGAGCGCCTGCAGCAGGGCGTCGGTGTACCGGCCGACGCCGCCGCGGTCGGCGGGGACGGCGGTGGCGTCGAAGAGCACACGGGGACCGGGCACCCCGGGACGCTACCGTCACCGGGTGCGAGCACCGGGGGACGAGGGCCCCGACCGGCTCCGGGTCGCGGTCACCGTCGAGCAGTCCTGGCAGCCCGTCCCCGGCGGCACCGCGTCCTCCACCAACGCGCTGCTGGCCGAGCTGGCCCGCCGCGACGACCTGCGGGTGTGGGGCGTCGCCGCCGCCCACCGCCGTCCCGCGCCGGGTCCCTGGCAGCCGCCCGTGCCGGTGCACCACCTGCCCCTGCCGCGCCTGGCGCTGTACCGGACCTGGCCGTCGCTGCGCTGGCCGGCAGTGACCGCCGGACGGGGACCCCGCCCCGACGTCGTGCACGCCACCTCCCCGGCCGTGCCCCCCTCGGCGGTACCCCTCGTCGCCACCGTGCACGACCTCGCCTTCCTCGAGCGGCCGGACCTCTACACGCCCCGCGGGGTCCGCTTCCTCACCCGCGGCACGACGCTGGCCCGGGAGCAGGCGGCGGCGGTGGTCGTCCCCAGCCGCGCGGTCCTCGAGGAGTGCCTGGTGGCGGGCTTCGACACCGGCCGGCTCTCGGTCGTGCCGCACGGCGTGTCCGTCCCCGACGTCGCGCCCTCGCAGGTGGCCGACCTCCGCCGGCGCCTGGACCTGCCCGGGGAGTACGTCCTGTGGTGCGGCACCCACGAGCCCCGCAAGAACCTCGCCACGCTGCTGCGAGCGTTCGAGCTGCTCGTCGCCGACGGCCGGGACCTGCACCTGCTGCTCGTCGGGCCGCAGGGCTGGGGGCCGCTGGCCGTGCCCGCCGCGCCGGTGGCGGCCCGGGTCCGGACCGCGGGGTTCCTCGACCCGGCAGACCTGCACGCCGCCTACGCCGGGGCCGCCGTCATGGCCTACCCGTCCCTGCGCGAGGGCTTCGGGATGCCGGTGCTCGAGGCGATGGCCCACGGCGTGCCGGTGGTCACCACGCGGGGCTCGGCGATGGCGGAGTTCGCGACCGGGGCGGGCGTCCTCGTCGACCCGACCGACCCCGCGGCCGTCGCCGCCGGCGTGGACGCCGCCCTGTCGGACGCCGCGGCGCTCGGGGCCCAGGGCCTGCGGACCGCCGCCGGGATGACGTGGGCGG
>NZ_JBBEOI010000324.1 GCF_037860755.1 Aquipuribacter hungaricus
GCTACGATCCGACTTCGCCGTGGCCGGGGCGGGCGGCGGGGCCGGCGCGCTCACCCGCCTCCCGCGACCGCACGGGCGAGGAGGTCTGCGACGCGGCGGGCGAACTCCTCCCAGGTGGGGAGCTCGACGTCCTGCGCCTCGGCGCGCAGCCGGCCGGCGACCGCGGGGTCGGCGAGCTCCGCCAGCGCGCCCAGCACCGAGTCCTCGTCCACGTGCTCCAGCCGCAGCTGGCCGGCGCCGCCGACGGCCTCAAGTGCGGGCAGGTCCGCGGCGGTGACGACCGGGGTGCCGAGCGCGAGGGCCTCCACCGGGGGGAGCCCGTAGCCCTCGTGCTCGCTGGGGAACACCAGCGCCGTCGCACCGGACAGCAGGCGGGCCACCGCGGCGTCGCTGAGGCCGTGGACCCACTCGAACGCGCCGTCGTCGGCCTTGCGCCGCAGCGGCCCGAGGAAGCCGGGCGGGCCCGCGGCGCGGTCGCCGACCACGGTGAGCCGGGCGGGGACGCCCGCGGCCCGCAGCCGCTCGACGGCCGTGACGACGACGTCGGTGCGCTTGCGCGGCTCGACGGCGCCGAGGCAGACGAAGTGCGGCACCTCCGGCCCGTCGGACGGCTCGTCCGTCCGCGGCAGCTCGACCACCTCGGGCGTCCCTGGCCCGAGCAGGTCCGCGGCCTCCGCCCCGGGGTGCGCGACGACGGCGTGCGGCACGGGCGAGCGCCGGACCCGTCGCTCGAACTCCTCGCGCGCGGCCCCGGACAGGAACACCACGTGGTCCACGTGCGCCGCCAGGACGGCGTACTCGTTGAGCGGCACGTGCAGCTCGGTGTCCACGAGCCCGGGGTGCAGCGAGGACAGGGAGTCGTGGTAGACGAGCACCGTCGGTACCCCGGCCTGCTGCGCACGGCGTGCGGCGTCGAGCACGAGGGGGTCCGCCGAGACCTGGCCCAGCAGGTAGCCCTCGGCACGGGCGGCCACGTCGTCGACGGGCACCTCGCGCAGCGCCTGGTCCTGCCAGCCGCGGACGACCGCCTGCTCCCCCGCCCCCGGCGCGGAGGGGTCGTCGGCGGCCAGGCCGGGCGCACCGCCGAAGCCGCCCCGCAGCACCCACGAGGCGTACCAGCGGGGCACGGTCACCCAGCGGTCGCCCAGCAGGGCCGCGGGCTCCAGCCGGACCCCGGGCACGTCGACGTCCTCCAGCAGGTGCGCGAGCACCCGGCGGGCCCCCGAGGGCCGCGGGTCCAGGAGCGCGCCGGTGAGGTCGACGAGGACCCGCCGGACTCCCGCCCCGGTCGCCCGGTCCGGCCCGCCGCCGGGCGCCGGCCCCGTCACCCCGTGCTCCATCCCCCGTGCCTCCCCGTCACCGTGCCCAGCAGCTGCCGGGCGTACGTCCCCATGCTGCGCCGCCGGAGGTACGAGCGCCGCTCCTCGTCGATCGCGTCCGCACGGCCGGCGCGCGGGCGCAGCTCGGGCAGCAGCTGCTCGGCCAGCAGCAGCGGCGTCGCTTCGTGCGGCACGCGCACCACGTACCCGGGGGCGTCGAGCTCCTCGGCGATGCCGGCCGTGGCCACCGTGGGCACGCCGTGCGCGACGCAGTCGGCAAGGGCGCCGGACACCCCCAGGCGCAGCCGGCGCAGCTGGACCGCGACGTCGACCGCGAGCAGCCACGTCCGCAGCTCCTCCTCGCCGACGTGCCCGTGGAAGACCGGCCCCCGCGACAGGCCGAGCCGGCGCGCCATGTCGGTCAGCTGGGTGCGCTCGGCCTCCGCCACCGGGCCGACGAGGTGCAGCACCGGCTCGGCGCCCCAGACCTCGCACCAGCGCGCGGCGGCCACCAGGTGGTCGGCGCCCTTGGTGCGGACGTCGACCAGGCCGAAGCTGCCGACGACGACCTCGTCGCCCAGGCCCAGCCGCTCCCGGGCGGCCAGGACCCGCTCGGCGCCGACGTCGCCGTCCGGCACCGTGTACGGCACGAACGGGACCACGACCGGCTGCACCGGGCCCTCCTCGGCGAGCCGGCGCGCCAGCGGCTCGGAGTGCACGACGAGCGGGCGGGCGTGCGGGGAGACCTCGGCGAAGCCCAGGCGGGGCAGCAGGTCCGGGGCCAGGAGCGCGCGGTGGAAGTCCTCCGAGCCGAGCGGGCTGCCGGGCGGGCTGACGAGCACGGTCGTCGCCTCCCAGCCGCGCGAGGCCAGGTACACCTCGAACAGCCGCGAGTCGTGCGCCACCACGGGGCCGCCGAAGCAGCGCACGAGCTCCAGGCCCGTGAGGTGCAGCAGGCTGTTGCCCAGCACCGTGACCACGGCGTCGACCGACGGGTCGAGGTACGGCTCGACCGTGAGCCCGACGACGGGGACGGCCGCCGGGGCGGGGTCCTCGGCCTCGGTGGCGACGACCACGTCGGCCAGGTGCGCGAGCGCGTCGACGGTCGCGGCGCTGAAGTCGGAGATGCCGCTCACCTGGGGCCGCCACGGGGTGACGAGGACGAGGCGCGGCCGCCGGGCGACCGCGCCGCCGTCGGGACCGGCCCCGCCGTCAGGCCCGGCCTCGACCTCGGCGACGGGGGGCGCGAGCAGCGCCGTGACCTCCTCGACCACCCGCGCGGCCACGGCGGCCGGGGACGCGAGGTCGCCGAGGGCCTCCTGCTGGCGGGCGAGCACGCCGGCCCGGTCGGCGAGGACCACCCGGAGGGCGTCGGCGGTGGCGACCGGGTCGCGGCGGCGGGCCAGCCACACCCCGTCCCCGACGAGCTCGCGGTGGGGGGCGATGTCGCTGGCGACGACCGGGGTGCCGCGGCGCACGGCCTCGGCGACCGGCAGCGAGAAGCCCTCGGCGACCGAGGTCACGACGGCCACGGTCGCGCCGGCGCACAGCGCCGCGAGCCCCTCGTCGTCCAGGCCGCTGCGCAGGTCGAGCTCCGCGGGGTCGACCCCGAGCTCGACGGCCAGGTCCCGGGCGGCGTCCTGCTGGGCGGCGGACAGCCGCCCCACGACGACCAGCCGGCCGAGCGCGGCGCCGCGGGAGCGCGCCGTGGCGTACGCGGCGACCGCGCAGGGCAGGTCCTTGCGCGGGTCCGCCCCGGTGGGTGCGAGCACGTACGGGCCCGTCACGGCAGGCGGGAGAGCGGGGCGGGCCGCGGTCCGGGCGGCGGGGTCGCCGAGCGGGT
>NZ_JBBEOI010000325.1 GCF_037860755.1 Aquipuribacter hungaricus
GGCGAGCGCCTGCTCGACGCGCCGCACCGCTCCGGTGGCACCGAGCGGCAGGGCCGGCAGCAGGAGGGCGAACTCGTCCCCGCCCAGCCGTGCCACGACGTCGCCCGGCCGGGTCGCGGCGCGCAGCGCGGCCGCCGCGGACCGGAGCAGCCGGTCGCCGGCGTCGTGGCCCTCGGCGTCGTTGAGCTGCTTGAGCCCGTCCACGTCGACGAAGACCACGGTGGGCGGCAGGGCGCCGGGCCCCGACGACCCCGCGGCGGCGTCGAGCAGCCCGCGGCGGTTGACCAGGCCGGTCAGCTCGTCGCTGCAGGCCGCCAGGGTCACCGCGTGCTCGGCGGCGGCGGACCGGTCCGCGGCCCGGCAGCGGATGGCGTTGAGGACGTGGGCGAGCGCCGCGGCGCAGACGAGCACCACCCCGACCGGTGCCGACGTCCGCAGGGTGCCGTGCACGGTGGCGGCGAGCAGCCACTGCAGCAGGCACACCGCCGTGACGACCGAGGCGTAGCGGCGCTCGTTGAGCAGCGTGCCGGCGGCGAGCAGGAACACCATGAGCCCGCCGGTGGCCAGCGGGTCGGCGTCGAGCAGGAGCTGGCTCAGCGGGAACAGCGAGGCGACGAGGCAGGCGACCAGGCCCACCTCGTGCGGGTGCGCCAGCGCGAGGGCCCGGCCGCGGGGCCGGGAGCAGACCCACCGCGCCAGCGCGAAGCCCGCCGAGACGCCGCCGGCCACCGCGGCCGTGACCCACGCGCCCGGCGGCGGCGCGAGCAGCAGGTTGGCCGGGACGAGCAGCCCGAGGACGACGGCGGCGACGGTGAAGGTCGGCAGCAGCGCGTCGACGGTCTGGGCGCGGCGGTCGGCGCGGACCGGGGCGTCGGCAGGGACGCCCCGGTGCGCACGCTGGACCGGTCCGGGCACGGGTGCCCATCGGCGCGGGGGCCGCCGATGTTGAGCCAGCCCGGGCGGGGGCACCCGGTCGGGCCTCAGCCGAGGACGAGCGCGCCCAGCCCGGCGTCGAGCCGCTGCCGGTCGGCCCACCACGCCTGGCCCTCGGCCGGCAGGGTGTCGATCGGGTCGTAGTACGGGTAGGTGCGGTCGAGCGCGTCGGCGTCGCCCGCCTCGACGGAGGTCCGGTAGTTCTTCGTCCACTCGCTGATGCCGCGCACCGTGTCGTAGGAGTGCACCTGGTGCACCCAGCGCTTGCCGACGAACGGCACGTCGCACACGATCCGCGGCGTGGCGAAGCCGGGCAGGTAGCCCATGATCGCGTGCTGCAGGTCCTGGGCCGTCCGCAGCGAGGTCCGCCAGTGCTCGGCCGCCGGGATCATGTCGCACATGTAGAAGTAGTACGGCGTGATCGATGCCTCGTCCTGCAGCCCGAAGCACAGGTCGAGCAGCTGCTCGGGGGTGTCGTTGACCCCGCGCATGAGCACGCCCTGGTTGCGGACGTCGCGCACGCCGGCCTCGTGCATGGCGCGGGCGGCCTCGGCGACCAGCGGGGTGAGCGAGCCGGCCGCGTTGACGTGGGTGTGGATGGCGAGCGCGACGCCGCGGCTGCGGGCGGTGCCGGCCACACGGGTCATGCCCTCGACGACGGGCGTGGACAGCCAGTGCTGCGGCAGGCCCATGAGCGCCTTGGTGGCCAGGCGGATGTCGCGGATGTTCGGGATCTCCAGCAGGGCGGTGAGGAACTGCTCCAGGCGCGGCCAGGGCATGTTGGCCACGTCCCCGCCGGAGACGACGACGTCGCGCACGCCGGGCGTGCGGCGCAGGTAGTCGAGCATGTCCTGCAGCCGGTCGTTCGGCTTGAGCGTGAACTTCAGCTTCTCCACCTGGGGGGTGGAGTTGCCGACCAGGTCCATCCGGGTGCAGTGGCCGCAGTACTGCGGGCAGGTCGGGAGGATCTCCGCGAGCACCTTGGTGGGGTAGCGGTGGGTGAGGCCCTCGACGGCCCACATGTCGTGCTCGTGCAGGGAGTCGCGGCTGGAGAACGGGTGCGACGCCCACTCGACGAACCGGTCGCTGAGCACCGGCAGCATGTAGCGGCGGACGGGGTCCGCCAGGAACGCGGCGGAGTACGCCTCGCCCGCGGCGGGCATGCCGTCGGGGCCGGTGCTGGGGACGATGGTGTTCATCATCTGCGGCGGCAGGAGCATCGACATGGTCGCCCGCTGCTGCTGGTCGGCGACCAGGTCGTCGTACACCGCGTCGGTGAGCAGGTCGCCCATGACCTCCTTGAGCTGCGCCGCGTTCTTCAGGCAGTGGCTGCGCTGCCACTGCACGTCGCGCCACTGCGCCTCGGTGACGTCGCGCCACCCCGGCATCCGGCGCCAGTCCGGCTCGACGAGCTCACGGCGCGCGTAGGTGTACGGCTGCAGGGCACGGGTGTCGCTCACACGGGCGAGGGTACGCAAGGTCCTTGCGCCTGTCACGCTTCACATGCAGGAACCTTGTGCGTACCCTCCGTCTGGTGGCACAGACCTCGACGACGACCCCTGCCCCCGCGCCCGTCGGTGCCGGTCCGGAGGAGTCGCCGGTCGGGCTGCACCGCGTGGTCCGCCCGGTCGGCGTGCTGCCGCAGGCGGCCGAGGTGCTCGACACCCGCCCGGAGCTGTGGCCGGGGGAGGTCCGGGTCGACGTCGACCGGCTCAACCTCGACGCGGCGAGCGCGCGCCAGCTGCGCGAGAGCAACGGCGCCGACCCCGACCGGGTCCGCGCCGCGGTCCTGGAGACCGTCCGCAGCCGCGGCAAGATGCACAACCGGGTCACCGGCTCCGGCGGGATGCTGCTGGGGACCGTGGCCGAGGTCGGCCCCGCGAGCCCGCTCGGCCTGCAGGTGGGCCAGCGCGTCGCGACGCTGGTGAGCCTCACCCTCACCCCGCTGCACCTGGACGACGACCTCGGAGGCTGGGACGGCCTGGGGGAGCAGGTGCCGACGCGCGGCCACGCGGTCCTGTTCGCGCGCAGCATCGCCGCGGTGGTCCCCGACGACCTCGACGAGTCCGACGTGCTCGCCGTCATGGACGTCTGCGGCGCCCCCGCCCTGGTCGCCCGCGTGGTGGCCGAGCGGCGCGGGCGCGGCCTGGGCACCGACGTCGCCGTGCTGGGCGCGGCCGGCAAGTCCGGCTCCCTGTCGCTGGCCGCCGCCCGGGACGCCGGCGCC
>NZ_JBBEOI010000326.1 GCF_037860755.1 Aquipuribacter hungaricus
TCCGGCGCGGCGCACCCGAGCGACGAGCCTGACCCGCCGCCGGTCGGTTCCTGGCCGCACGAGCTGGCCGCCGAGCTGCTGGACGGCGCGGGCGCACCGCCGCGGCGCACCTGGGCCTCGTGGGACGAGGTCGAGGACGGGGTCCCCGCTACCGACCCAGCCCGGTCCGGGAGCGGGACGACCGCGGCGGTGGCGGCTGCGGTCCAGGACCCCGCGGCGGTGGGGCTGCTCCTGCTCGCCGACGGGAGCCGCACCCGTGGCGTCCGGGCCCCGGG
The DNA here is from genome assembly GCF_037860755.1 of Aquipuribacter hungaricus. Lineage (NCBI taxonomy): Bacteria > Bacillati > Actinomycetota > Actinomycetes > Micrococcales > Intrasporangiaceae > Aquipuribacter > Aquipuribacter hungaricus. The sequence goes on from NZ_JBBEOI010000326.1 coordinate 276, forward strand.
CGGCGACGACCCCCGCGGCGAGGTCGTCGACGGCGTGCTGCTGGCAGCCCTGCGCGAGGGGCGGGCGCCGGTCCTGCCCGGCACCGGCGCCGTCGGTACCGGAGCCGACGACGCGGGGGCCGTCGGGGCGACCGCCGGGCCGGCGGTGGCGCTGCTCGCCGGCACGGGACCGCTGGGTCCCGGCAGCGCCGAGGTGCTCTACGCGGGCGCCCCCCTCGGTGTCGGCTACCTCGTCGCGGTCCGGCGGGAGACGCCGTGAGCACCCCTGCCGCCGGCGGACAGCCGCCGGTGCTCGCCGTCGTCGGGGCGACCGCCACCGGCAAGTCCGACCTGGCGGTGGACCTCGCGCTCGAGCTGGGCGGGGAGGTCGTCAACGCCGACTCCATGCAGCTGTACGCCGGCATGGACGTCGGCACGGCCAAGATCACGCCGGCGGAGCGACGGGGGGTGCCGCACCACCTGCTCGACGTGTGGCCGGTCACCCGGGCTGCCGCCGTCGCGGAGTACCAGGGGCTCGCCCGGGCGCTGTTCGACGAGGTCCGCGGCCGCGGGCACCTGCCGGTGCTGGTCGGCGGGTCGGGGCTCTACGTCCGCGCCGCCCTGGACGACCTCCGCTTCCCCGGCACCGACCCCGCGGTCCGCGCCCGCTGGGAGGCCGAGGGGGAGCGCCTCGGGGCCGCCGCCCTGCACGCGCGGCTGCGGCAGGTGGACCCGGACGCAGCCGACCGGATCCTGCCGACCAACACCCGCCGCGTGGTCCGCGCGCTGGAGGTCGTCGAGCTCACCGGCAGGCCGTTCGCGGCGTCCATGCCGGCACCGGGGACCGCGGGGCGCGCCGTCCCCGCTGTCGTCGTCGGCCTCCGCCGCAGCCGCGACGACCTCGACCGCCGGGTCGAGGAGCGCGTGGACCGGATGTGGCAGGCCGGGTTCGTCGAGGAGGTGCGGGGCCTGCTCGACCTCGGCCTCGAGGACGGACCGACCGCCTCCAGGGCCGTGGGGTACGCCCAGGTGGTCGACCTTCTGCGCGGGCGCTGCAGCGAGGCGGACGCCCGCACCCGCACCGTCGCGGCCACCCGCCGCCTGGTCCGGAAGCAGGAGTCGTGGTTCGGCGCCGACCCGGACGTCACCTGGGTCGACGCCGGCGCACCGGGGGCCCGGGAGCGCCTGCTCGACCTCGCGCAGGCCAGACTGGACCCGTGAGCACGGACGTGGGCAGCCCCGAGCAGACCAGCACCCGGCCGGCGGGCAGCCGGTCACCGAGCACCGCCGGCCCGCTGCGGGCCGACGGCCTGCACGTGGTCAAGGCGCACGGCACCGGCAACGACTTCGTCGTGCTGCTCGACCCCGACGACACCTTCGCCCTGGACCCCGACCTGGTGGCCGCGCTGTGCGACCGCCGTCGCGGCCTCGGCGCGGACGGCGTCATCCGGGCCGTGCGCGCCGACGTCGACGGCGAGGACGGCTGGTTCATGGACCACGTCAACTCCGACGGGTCCGGCGCGCTCATGTGCGGCAACGGGGTCCGGGTGTTGGCGCACTGCCTCGTCGACGCGGGCCTCGTCGACCCGGCCGCCGGCGTCGTGCCCGTGCTGTCGCGCTCCGGGCCCCGCCCGGTCCGCCTGGTCGCCGGCGGCTACCCCGTCTACAGCGTGGACATGGGGCCGGTCCAGGTGGACCCGGCACCGGTCGCGGTGGTCGTGCGCAGCGCGGACCGCGAGCGCCGCCTGCCCGGCCTGCGCGTCGACGTCGGCAACCCGCACGTCGTCGTCGACGTCGGCCCCGGTGACGCCGTGGACGGCGTGCTCCTGCTCGAGCGGCCCTCGATCGACCCCGAGCCGGTCGACGGTGCCAACGTCGAGGTCGTCGGCCGGATCGGCACGGGGGAGACCCCCGGGACCGGCTACCTGCAGATGCGCGTCCACGAGCGGGGCGTGGGGGAGACGCTGTCCTGCGGCACGGGCGCCGTCGCCGCGGCCGCCGCGGCCAGCCTGCGCGCCTCGGTGACCCGGTGGACCGTCGACGTCCCCGGCGGCCGCCTCCGGGTCCGGCTGCGCCGCCGCGAGGACGAGGGCATCGTCGGCTCCGAGCTCGCCGGTCCCGCCGAGGTGGTCGCGCGCGCCGTCGTCGACCACGCCTGGCTGGAGCGCGCCGCGCGCTGAGGGGCGCCGGAAGCCCGGGCTCAGTCCCGGTCGACCGCCAGCACCCGGTAGCCCTTGCTGGTCGCGGCCCGCGAGACGTGCATGTCGTCGTCGAGCGTCTCCTCGAGCCAGCGCTGGAGCGAGTCCGCCCCCAGGTGCTTCTGCACGACGAGCTCCGCCCGCCCGCCGGGCGCCAGGCGGGGCAGCCACAGCAGCAGCAGCGCGTGCAGAGCCTCCTTGCCGACCCGGATCGGCGGGTTGGACCACACCGCGTCGAAGCGGAGGTCCGGGTCGACGTCCTCGGGGGCGGCGACCCGCACGCCGGTCAGGCCGTTGTCGCTGGCGTTGGCCGCGGTCAGCTCCCGCGCGCGCGGGTTGACGTCGACGGCCCACACCTCGGCGGCGGGGGAGGCGGCGGCCATCGCCAGCGCCAGCGGCCCCCAGCCGCAGCCGACGTCCAGCAGCCGGCCGCCCTCGGGCAGCTCCGCGGCGTGGCGCAGCAGCACGGCGGTGCCGGGGTCGAGCCGGTCCCCGCTGAAGACGCCCGCGGCGGTGCGGACCTCCAGCACCCGGCCCTGCAGCTCGACCCGTCGCACCTTCTCCGGCCCGCCGCCGGGGCCGGGCTGGCTGTCGAAGTAGTGGGACTGCACGCCGGTCACGGGGCGAGCGTGCCGCGCCGCCCCCCCCGCGCGCCAGCCCCCGCCCGCGCCGGCCCCCGTCCGGGTCCGCGTCCGCCCGGG
>NZ_JBBEOI010000327.1 GCF_037860755.1 Aquipuribacter hungaricus
CGCACGCCGCGGGCGCCGCCCAGGCCGCCCGGCCCGCCCGGCCCGCCGTCGGCGCGCCACGCTCCCGCCCCCGCTGAGCCGGGCTAGCGTGTCGTACACGTGTTCGGAGCGCCGGTCGTCCTGACCGGCCCCACCCCCTGGAGGTCGCGTGCTCGCCGAGGTCCGTGGACAGGTCCTGGCCGTCCGCCTCGACGGGGCCGTCGTCGCCGTGGGCGGCCTGGGGCTGATGGTCCGCGCCACCCCCCGCACCCTGGTCACGCTGCGCCCGGGCCAGACCGCGCGGCTGGCGACCTCGCTCGTCGTCCGCGAGGACTCCCTCACGCTGTTCGGCTTCGAGACCGACGACGAGCGCGACGTCTTCGAGCTGCTGCAGACCGTGAGCGGGGTCGGCCCGCGCCTGGCGCTGGCGGTGCTCGCCGTCCTCGACCCGGACGACCTGCGGCGCGGGGTCGCCGCCGGCGACGAGGTCACCCTCATGAAGGTCCCCGGCATCGGCCGCAAGGGCGCGCAGCGGATGCTGCTCGAGCTCGGCGACCGGCTCGGGCCGCCCCACGGCAGCACCCCGGCCGCCGCGACCACCGGCACGCCGGCTGCCGGCCCCGACGGCACCCGCGAGCAGGTCGTCGCCGCCCTCGTCGGGCTCGGCTGGGCGCAGAAGCAGTCGGAGACGGCCGTCGACGCCGTGCTCGACGACCCCGGCCACGACGGCGGGACCGACGACCCGGCCGCGCTGCTGCGCACCGCGCTGCGCGGGCTGGCCCGGACGTGAGCGACCGACCGGCGGACGCGGCGGACCCGGCGGACCCGGCGGACCCGGCGGTCACGACCCTCGCGGACGACCTGGCCCGGGCGAGCGGGGTCGAGGTCCGCGACGTCGACCCCGCCGTCGCGCCGGGGGAGCTGGCGGAGGAGTCGGCGCTGCGGCCCCGGTCGCTGGCGGAGTTCGTCGGCCAGCCCGTGGTGCGGCGCCAGCTCGGCCTGGTCCTGGAGGCCGCGCGCCGGCGCGGCGGCGCACCGGACCACGTGCTGCTCGCCGGCCCGCCCGGCCTGGGCAAGACGACGCTGGCCATGATCGTCGGCGTCGAGCTCGGCGTGCCGGTCCGGGTGACCAGCGGGCCGGCCCTGCAGCACGCGGGCGACCTCGCGGCGATCCTGTCCAGCCTCGACGAGCACGAGGTCCTCTTTCTCGACGAGATCCACCGGATGTCCCGCGCCGCGGAGGAGATGCTGTACCTGGCGATGGAGGACTTCCGCGTCGACGTCGTCGTCGGCAAGGGCCCCGGCGCGACGGCCATCCCGCTGCCGCTGCCGCGGTTCACCCTGGTCGGTGCCACCACCCGGGCGGGCATGCTGCCGTCCCCGCTGCGGGACCGGTTCGGCTTCACCGGCCACCTCGACTTCTACGACGCGGCCGACCTCACCCGGGTGCTCGAGCGCAGCTCGCGCCTGCTCGGCGTCGACCTGGCCCCCGACGCGGCCCGCGAGATCGCCGGGCGCTCGCGCGGCACGCCCCGGATCGCCAACCGGCTGCTGCGGCGGGTGCGGGACTACGGCGAGGTGCACGGCTCCGGCGACGGCTCCGTCTCCCTCGCCGACGCCCGGGCGGCGCTCGAGCTGTTCGCCGTGGACTCCCTCGGCCTGGACCGGCTCGACACCGCGGTGCTGGACGCGGTGTGCCGCAGGTTCGGCGGCGGGCCGGTCGGGCTGTCGACGCTGGCGCTCACCGTGGGGGAGGAGCCGGAGACGGTCGAGACCGTCTGCGAGCCGTTCCTGCTCCGCCAGGGCTTCCTCGCCCGGACCCCCCGGGGACGGGTCGCGCTGCCCGCCGCGTGGGCCCACCTGGGCCTGGCGGCCCCGGCCGGTGCCCCGCTGCCCGGCGGCCCCGACCTCGACGGGCCCGACGCGCCGCCGCTGTTCCGCTGACGGCCGGGCGCCGCCAGCGACCCTGCGCAGGGCTCCCGTCCGCCCGCCGCCGCCCGGAACCGGTCGCGACCCACCGTCGTGGCGCGCGTACGGAGAGGGGGGACGGCTCGCCTAGACTCCCGCGGGGGCTCCGGACCACGGGGCCCGGGAGCGCCGACGCCCGCCGCCGGCACGAGCTGGGGAGGACTGCCGTGGACCCCGCCGTCCTGCTCGTCGCAGGTCTCGTGCTCATCCTCGTCCTGCAGTTCTCGCGCGTGCGGCGCCAGCAGCGCGAGGCCCGTGACACCCGCTCCGCCCTGGCCGTGGGCGCCGAGGTGCTCACCGCCGCCGGGATGGTCGGCACGGTCGTCGAGACCAGCGGCACCAGCGTCGTCCTCGCCGGCGAGGACGGCCAGCGCTCGCGCTGGCTCGCCGCCGCCGTGGTCCGCGTGCTGTCCGACACCGACCCCGCGTCCTCGCGCTACGTCGACCCCGCGTCCCCTGCCACGTCCGGCGACGCCGACGTCGCCGACGTCGCCGGCCACGGTGCGGTCGACCTCGGCAAGCGCCGCCCCGACGGCGCGACCCCCGGGAGCACGACTCCCGGCACCCAGACCCCCGGCACCACCGACGGCCGGGGCGACGACGCCCCCGGCACCACCGGCTCCACCAGACAGGACTGAGAGAGCACCGTGACCCCGACCAGCCGACGGTCGCGCCCCGGGCGCACCCTGACCGTCCTCGCCGTCCTCGTGGCCATCATCTTCGGCACCGTCGCCGGCGGCTACCTCCTCGACGACGCCCGGTGGACCCCCGGCCTCGCCCTCGACCTCGAGGGCGGCACGCAGATCATCCTCAGCGCCCAGGCGGAGGAGGGCCAGACGGTCCCCGCCGAGTCGATGGTCCAGGCCGTGGACGTCATCCGGCAGCGCGTCAACGGCACCGGCGTCACCGAGGCCGAGGTCAGCCGCCAGGGCAGCGACAACATCGTCGTGTCGATCCCCGGGCAGGCCGACGAGGAGACCCTCGACCTGGTCCGCGCCTCCGCGCAGCTGGAGATGCGGCCCGTCCTGCTCACCGGCAGCGGCATCGACCCCTCCCTGCTCCAGCCCACCGCCGAGCCGTCCGCCGGCGCGAGCGGGGCGGCCGTCCCGCCCTCGGGCGCCCCCGTGCCGCCCCTGGCGCCGACGACCGCGCCGACCGTCGCCCCCAC
>NZ_JBBEOI010000328.1 GCF_037860755.1 Aquipuribacter hungaricus
CCCCGGTCGAGCCCGAGCCCGCCCCCCCGGTCGAGCCCGAGCCGGCCCCGCCCGTCCCCTGCCCGTAGCCCGCAGCGCTCAGCACGACCTCCGACCCGGCGGCAGGAGCAGGCAGCAGTGACACCACGTCCTCCCTGCAGCACCCTCAGCAGGGCGTCCGTGTGGCGTCCCGCCGCAGTCCGTCGTGCATGGTCGTGGTCGGCGGCGCGATAGGTATGGTCTGCACTGCCCAGGGCCGACCCCCCGGGCTCCGGGGGTCCGCAGCACGCGGCGTCCCGGGTCGGCGAGGCGGGGCGATCCCCCGCCGAGGCGAGGAGGACGCACGTGCCCGACACCGACGTCGGACCGGCAGGCAGCCCCGATCGGGCAGCCCACGTCGACCGCGAAGCAGACACGATGATCCAGATGCTCACCCCCGAGGGCGAGCGACCCGAGCCCACCGGCGCCGCGCTGGAGTACGCCGCCTACGTCGAGGACGTGACCGACGACGACCTCCGCGGCATGTACCGCGACATGGTGATCGTCCGTCGGTTCGACGCCGAGGCCACCGCGCTCCAGCGCCAGGGCGAGCTCGGCCTGTGGGCGAGCCTGCTCGGTCAGGAGGCCGCCCAGGTCGGCAGCGGCCGCGCCCTGCGCCCGCAGGACTTCGCCTACCCGACCTACCGCGAGCACGGCGTGGCCTGGTGCCGCGGCGTCCCGCCGACCGCCCTGCTCGGCTTGTACCGCGGCGCGAGCCTGGGCGGCTGGGACCCGGCCGAGCACGGCTTCGCGCTCTACACGATCGTCATCGGCTCCCAGACCCTGCACGCCACCGGCTACGCGATGGGCGTGCAGCGCGACCACGCGGTCGGCACGGGCGAGCCCGACCGGGACGCGGCTGTCATCGCCTACCTCGGCGACGGCGCCACCAGCCAGGGAGACGTGAGCGAGGCGCTCGTCTTCTCCGCGGTCTACAACGCGCCCGTCGTGTTCTTCTGCCAGAACAACCAGTGGGCGATCTCCGAGCCCAACACCCGCCAGACCCGGGTCCCGCTGTTCAAGCGGTCCTCCGGCTTCGGCATCCCGGGGGTCCGGGTCGACGGCAACGACGTCCTCGCCACGCTGGCCGTCACCCGCGCCGCCACCGAGCGGGCGCGCTCCGGCGGCGGCCCGACCTTCGTCGAGGCGTACACGTACCGGATGGGTGCCCACACCACCTCCGACGACCCGAGCCGCTACCGGATCGCCGCCGAGGTCGAGGAGTGGAAGCTCAAGGACCCGATCGCGCGGGTCAAGGCGTACCTGGCGCGCTCCGGCGCGGCCGACGAGGACTTCTTCGCCGAGGTCGAGGCCGAGGCCAAGCAGATCGCCACGGAGCTCCGCGTCACCTGCCGGGCGCTGCCCGACCCGCCGCCGGAGTCGATGTTCGACGACGTCTACGCCGAGCCCCACGCCGTCCTGGACGCCGAGCGCGAGGAGTACCTGGCCTACCGTGCGGGCTTCGCCGACGACACCGAGGAGGTGCGCACGTGACCGTGACCAGCCTCGGCAAGGCCATCAACGCCGGCCTGCGCGCCGCCATGGACCACGACCCCAAGGTCGTCCTCATGGGCGAGGACATCGGCGCCCTGGGCGGCGTGTTCCGGGTGACCGACGGCCTGCAGAAGGACTTCGGCGAGGACCGCGTCATCGACACCCCGCTCGCGGAGTCCGGCATCGTCGGCACCGCCATCGGCCTGGCCATGCGCGGCTACCGCCCGGTCGTGGAGATCCAGTTCGACGGGTTCGTGTTCCCGGCCTTCGACCAGATCGTCACCCAGCTCGCCAAGATGGGGAACCGCTCCGCCGGGCGGGTCCGCCTGCCCGTCGTCATCCGCATCCCCTTCGGCGGGGGCATCGGCGCGGTCGAGCACCACTCGGAGTCGCCGGAGTCCTACTTCGTCCACACCGGCGGGCTGCGGGTGGTCACCCCGTCCACGCCGGAGGACGCGTTCTGGATGGTCCAGCAGGCCGTCGCCTGCCCCGACCCCGTCGTCTTCCTCGAGCCCAAGCGCCGCTACTGGGACAAGGGCGAGGTGCCGGAGGGCGCCGTGCTCCGCAGCCCCGGCGACGCCCCCCGCCCGTTCGGCGCAGCCCACGTGGCCCGGCCCGGCGCCGACGTGACGATGCTCTGCTACGGCCCGATGGTGCGGACCTGCCTCGCCGCCGCGGAGGCCGCGGCCGCCGACGGCACCGCCGACATCGAGGTCGTGGACCTGCGCAGCCTGTCGCCGCTGGACCTGCCGACCGTCATGGCCTCGGTCCGGCGCACCGGCCGGGCCGTCGTCGTCCACGAGGCCCCGACCACCCTCGGCCTCGGTGCCGAGCTCGCCGCCCGCGTCCAGGAGGGCTGCTTCTACCACCTCGAGGCACCGGTGCTCAGGGTCGGCGGGTTCTCCGCCCCCTACCCGGCGGCCAAGATCGAGGACGAGTACCTGCCCGACCTCGACCGCGTCCTCGACGCCGTCGACCGGGTGCTCGCGCACTGACGCGCGGGCCGAGGAGGAGGGTGACGCCATGAGCGTCCAGACGTCCGGCGCGACCGCGCCAGCAGCACAGGGCACCGTCGAGCACTACCGCATGCCCGACGCGGGGGAGGGCCTCACCGAGGCCGAGGTCGTCACCTGGCGGGTCGCCGTCGGCGACACCGTCGAGGTCAACGACGTCGTCGTCGAGGTGGAGACCGCCAAGTCCCTCGTCGAGCTCCCGTGCCCGTACGCGGGCGTCGTCGTCGAGCTCATGGCCGCCGAGGGCGACACGGTCGCGGTCGGCACGCCGATCCTCGCCGTGCGCACCGGGGACGCTCCCGAGGCCGACGCCGACGGCGGCGGCGGGACGACGGACCGACCGACCTCGCAGCCGGCCGACCGACCGACCGGGCAGTCGACCGACCAGGCCGACGCCAGGCCCGGCGCCGACGCCCACAGCGACGCCGCCCACGCGGCGCCCGTCGTCGGGGACGCCGCCCCCTCCGACGCCGACGGCGCCCCCGTGGGTCCGTCGGCAGAGACCGGGGCGCACCCCAGCACGCAGGCCGCCGCCGGGGCCGGGCGTACTGCCGTGCTCGTGGGCTACGGCCCCGCG
>NZ_JBBEOI010000329.1 GCF_037860755.1 Aquipuribacter hungaricus
GGCCGGCGGCCTCGGCCGCGCCCGGGCACGCCGGTGAGCGCCGACGGCCGCGCCCCCGCGGTCGACGGCCAGGACCTCGCGGTCGACGGCCAGGACCTCGCGGTCGACGGGCAGGCCCCCGCGACCGACAGCTGGGGCCCGGACCTGCTCGGCGACGGCTACGAGCAGCAGGTGCTCGAGCTGGGTGCGGACCCCGACGGCGAGGGCGACGTCGCCGCGGTCCTGGTCCGGCGGGCGGTGCGCGACGGCGAGCGGGTCGCCGGCGCCGTGCTGTACCTCCACGGCTTCTCCGACTACTTCTTCCAGACCGCGATGGCCGACGAGCTAGCCGCGCACGGGCTGGCCGTCTACGGCCTGGACCTGCGGAAGTCCGGGCGTGCCCGGCGGCCGGGGCAGACGGCGCACTACGTGACCTCGTTCGAGCGGTACGACGAGGAGCTCGAGCGGTCCCTGGCGCTCGTGGCCGCCGCGCACCCGGGGCTGCCGGTCGTGGTGCTCGCGCACTCCACCGGCGGGCTCGTGGCGCCGCTGTGGCTGGACCGGCGCCGCCGCCGTGGCGAGGTCGCGCCGGTCGCCGGGCTCGTGCTCAACAGCCCGTGGTTCGACCTGCAGGGCTCGTCGCTCGCCCGCGGACCCGTCACGCAGGCGCTGCGGGTGCTGTCCCGGGTGCGGCCGCTGCGGGCCATGAGCTCGGGCAGCTCGGTGTACGGGCACAGCCTGCACACCAGCGGGACCGGGGAGTGGGACTTCGACACCGCCCTCAAGCCGCTGGACGGGTTCACCGTCACCGTCGGCTGGCTCAACGCCGTCCGTCGCGCCCAGGCACGGCTGCACCGCGGGCTCGACGTGGGGGTCCCGTCGCTCGTGCTGCGGTCGGACCGGACGCACTGGGCGCGCAGCCACTCCGACGACGTCGACCGGGCCGACACCGTGCTCGACGTCCGGCAGATCGCCCGCTGGGCCGGCTGCCTGGGCGGGGAGACCACCGTCGTCCCGGTCGTGGGCGCCCGGCACGACGTGTTCCTGTCGCTGCAGGAGCCCCGCCGGCGGGCCTACGACGTGCTGGCGCGGTGGCTGCGCGACCACAGGCTGGGCGCCGCGGCCGGCCCCTCCTGAGGAGGGCGGCCGCGGGCCCGGCGGCCTACAGCCCGGTCATCCGCTCGGCCGCCTCGCTGTAGCGGGCCCCGACGACGCCGACCCGGTCCGCGGCCTCGCCCAGCTCCCGCAGGTCGTCGGCGTCGAGCCGCACGTCGAGCGCACCGAGGTTCTCCGCGAGCCGGTCCGCCCGCCGCGTCCCCGGGATGGGGACGACGTCGGGTCCCTGGGCGAGCAGCCAGGCCAGCGCGACCTGTCCCGGGGTGGCCCCGTGGCGGGAGCCGACCTGGCGCACCAGGTCGACGAGGGCCTGGTTGGCCTCGAGCGCCTCGCGCCCGAAGCGGGGGATGCCGGCGCGGATGTCGCCCTCGCCGAACGTCGCCGAGGCGTCGAGCGCGCCGGTGAGGAAGCCACGGCCCAGCGGGCTGAACGGCACGAAGCCGATGCCGAGCTCGCGCAGCACGGGCAGCACCTCCGCCTCCTGGTGCCGGGTCCACAGCGAGTGCTCGCTCTGCACGGCGGTCACGGGGTGGACGGCGTGGGCGCGGCGGATGCTCCCGGCGCCCGCCTCGGACATGCCGAAGCAGCGGACCTTGCCCTCGGCGACGAGCTCCCCGACCGCCCCGGCGACGTCCTCGACGGGTACGGCCGGGTCGACGCGGTGCTGGTAGAAGAGGTCGATGACATCGGTCCGCAGCCGGCGCAGCGACGCCTCCGCGACCTCGCGGACGTGCTCGGGCCTGCTGTCGACGCCGACCTGCTTGCCGTGCTCGTCGAAGGCGAAGCCGAACTTGGTGGCGATGACGACCTGGTCGCGGACCGGGGCGAGCGCCTCGCCGAGCAGCTCCTCGTTGGCGTGGGGGCCGTAGGCCTCGGCGGTGTCGAACAGCGTCACCCCGCTGTCGACCGCGGTCCGCAGCAGGGCGAGCGAGGTGGACCGGTCCGCGGCCGGGCCGTAGCCGGAGCTGAGCCCCATGCACCCCAGGCCGAGCGCGGAGACCTCGAGGCCGGTGCTGCCGAGCGTGCGCGTCTGCATGGCACGAGCCTGCACCCGGGCGGGGCGGGCGGGCCAGGCGTGCCCACGGTGCGACCCGGAATGCCTGGCGGCCGGTCCTGTTGACGCCGCCATGACGACATGGGGCTTCATCGGGTCAGGCAACATCGGCGGCACCCTCGCGCGGCTCGCGGTCGACGCGGGGCACGACGTGGTGCTGAGCAACAGCCGCGGACCGGAGACGCTCGCCGACCTGGTCGCCGGGCTCGGGCCGCGCGCCCGGGCCGCGACGCCGGAGGAGGCCGCCGCGGCCGGCGACGTGGTCGTCGTCACCATCCCGCTGCACGCCCGCGACCAGGTCCCCGTCGAGCCGCTCGCGGGCAAGGTCGTGCTCGACACCATGAACTACTACCCCGAGCGCGACGGCCAGGTGCCCGAGCTCGACGAGGAGTCGACGACCACGTCGGAGCTGCTGCAGGCCCGGCTGCCCGGCTCGCACGTGGTCAAGGCGTTCAACAACATCTGGTTCGAGCACCTCGGCGTGCTCGCACGGCCGTCGGGCGCCCCCGACCGGTCGGCGCTCGCCGTCGCCGGGGACGACGCCGGTGCCAAGGCGACCGCCGCCCGGGTCATCGACGAGATCGGCTACGACACCTACGACCTGGGCCCGCTCGCCGAGGGGTGGCGCACCCAGCGCGACACGGCCGGCTACGCGGTGCTCTACGCCTCGGACCCGCAGGACTGGTCGAAGCCGCCGCGCCCGGTCACGGCGGAGGAGATCGCCCAGAAGGTCGCCACGTCGCAGCGCTACCGCGACATGGGCTGAGCCCCGCGCCCGGCGGGGTGGGTCATCATGGCCGCATGCCAGCCGCGCCGCTGCCGCCCGCCGTCCACGACCGGACCGCCGGTGCCGCGGCGGCGCCCCCCGCCGGGCCGGCGCGGGCACTGCCTTGGGTGCTGACGGTCGGCGGGGCGGCCGGCCTGCTC
>NZ_JBBEOI010000330.1 GCF_037860755.1 Aquipuribacter hungaricus
GCCTCGACGACGGCGGCCCGGCGTCGCTGCTCGCCGCGGCCGCCCTGCTCGACGTCGCCCGCTCCGCCGGACGCCGTCCCGCCGCCGGGGACGCCGAACCGGTGCCGCCGGCCCGCCCCGACACCGCACCGGTCGCGAGGACGTCGCCGGCCACGGTCGTGCGGCTGCTCGCCGGTCCCGCCGAGCAGCTGGAGGAGTGGCTCGAGCTCGTCCGCGACCGCGGCCTCCTCGTCCCGCACGACGCCCTGCCGGGGCTCCTCCGGGTGGCCGCGGCACGACCCGGCCTGCGCCACCTGGTGCGACAGGTGGTGGGGGAGCGGGGCGTCTGGCTCGTCGGGTTCGACCCTCAGCTGGCGTCGCTGGCGACCGCCTGGCGGACGCGCGGCACGCCACCGGAGTCAGACGCAGCAGGTGACGGCGAGGGGCGTGCGGTGCCCGCGCCGACCGTCTCTGCGGTCCCTCCGGGCGGGAACCATGCCGGCGGAACTCCTACGGGCAGCACGCAGGCGGGGGCGGACGACGTCTGGCGCTTCGGGGACCACGCGGCCCGGGTCGCGTGGCTCAGCGCCGCCCGCCGTCGGGACCCTGCCGGGTCCCGCGAGCTCCTGGCGGCCGAGCTCCGCAGCCTGCCCGTCGACCAGCGCGCCGCGCTGCTCGGCGTCCTGGCCGCCGGGCTGGGCGACGCCGACGAGCCGCTGCTCGAGCGCTGCCTCGACGACCGCGCCGGCCCCGTCCGGCGGGCCGCGGCGCTCTTGCTGTGCCGGCTGCCCCGCTCGGCCCACGCCGACCGGGCTCGGGCGCGTGCCCGGGCGCACGTCCGGCTCGACGCGCAGCCGGGGCAGGCGGTCCTGGTCGTGGAGCTGCCCGAGCCGCCGTTCGACGCGGCCGCGCTGCGGGACGGGCACGTCGAGCCCGTCGCCGGCCGGGCCGCCGGCGCCCGGGGGGACAGGGCCGAGCGGCTGCACCAGGTCGTCGCTGCCGCGCCGCTGGACACCTGGGTCCCCGCGCTGGCGCCGTCGGTCGAGGAGCTGCTCCGGCTGCCCGTCGCGGACGACCGCGCGCCGCTGCTGCACGCCGGGTGGGCCGCGGCGACTGTGCGCGAGCACGACGGCGCCTGGGCCACGACGCTGCTCCGGGCCGCACCCGGCCTGGCGTCCCGGCTGGTGCCGCAGCTGCCGCCGACGCTGCGCGCCCGCGCGGCCGTCGTGCTGTTGCGGGGCAGCGTCCCCGAGCGCGACGCCGCGCTCGCAGTCCTGCGGGACTGGCCGCGACCCTGGCCCGCCGACCTGGTCGACGCGGTGGTGGGGGCCGTCCGCCGGACGCCCGCGGACGCCGGCTGGGTCGAGCGCACCCGGGCCGGGCAGCTCGCCGCGCTGCTGGGCAGCCGCGCGGACCCCCTCACCACCGCCCTCGACCCCGGGGACGACCGGGCGCTCCAGCACGCCGCCGCCACCCTCGCCGACCGCCGCCAGACCTTCGAGGAGACCCACGCATGAGCCAGCCCGGCCCGACCGCGCACGCCGACGCCGCCCCGTCGGCGCCCGAGAGCGACGCGCACCTGCTCCGCGCCCACGCCGAGCAGGCCTTCGCCGCCGAGCTGGCCGCGCTCGCCGCGCAGGACGACGCCCTCCGCCCGCCGTCGTGGCGGCTCAGCCCCGGCGCGGTCGTCACGTACCTGCTGGGCGGCACCCTCCCGGACGGCACGGTCGTCACACCCAAGTACGTCGGCCCCCGCCGTCTCGTCGAGGTCGCCGTCGCGACCCTGGCGACCGACCGCGCCCTGCTCCTGCTCGGCGTGCCCGGCACGGCCAAGACGTGGGTGTCGGAGCACCTGGCCGCCGCGGTGTCCGGCGACTCGACGCTGCTCGTGCAGGGCACCGCGGGTACCCCGGAGGAGGCGGTGCGCTACGGCTGGAACTACGCCCGCCTCATCGCCGAGGGGCCCAGCGCCGCCGCGCTCGTGCCGTCACCGGTCATGGTCGCCATGCGCGAGGGCAAGGTCGCCCGGATCGAGGAGCTCACCCGCATCCCCTCCGACGTCCAGGACGCCCTCATCACCGTGCTGTCGGAGAAGTCGCTGCCGGTGCCCGAGCTCGGCACCGAGGTGCAGGCCGTCCGCGGCTTCACGGTCATCGCCACCGCCAACGACCGGGACCGCGGCGTCAACGAGCTCAGCTCGGCGCTGCGCCGACGGTTCTCCACCGTGGTCCTGCCGCTGCCGGCCACCGCGGAGGAGGAGGTGTCGATCGTCGTCCAGCGCGTCGAGCAGCTCGGGGCCTCGCTGGAGCTGCCGCCGGTGCCCGACGCGGTCGAGGAGATCCGCCGCGTGGTCACCGTGTTCCGCGAGCTGCGCGGCGGGCGCACCGAGGACGGCCGCACCACGCTCAAGCAGCCCAGCGGCACCCTGTCCACGGCCGAGGCCATCTCGGTCGTCGTCAACGGCATCGCGCTGGCCACGCACTTCGGCGACGGCGTCCTCCGGGCCGCCGACACCGCCGCCGGGGTGGTCGGCGCCGTCGTCCGCGACCCGGTCGCCGACCGGGTCGCGTGGTCGGAGTACCTGGAGGCGGTCGTCCGCGAGCGCGAGGGCTGGGCCCACTTCTACCGCGCTGGCCGGGAGGCCGCGGGATGACGACGGCGGGCGTGCACGTGCTCGGGGTGCGGCACCACGGGCCCGGCTCGGCGCGCTCGGTCGTCGCCGCGCTGGAGCGGCTGCGCCCGCAGGCCGTCCTCGTCGAGGGCCCCGCCGACGCCGACCCGCTGCTGGAGCGGGTGGGCGACCCCGCCCTCGTCCCGCCGGTCGCCGTGCTCGCCCATGCCGTCGACGACCCCGGGCGCGCCGCGTTCTGGCCCTTCGCGGAGTTCTCGCCGGAGTGGCAGGCCGTCCGCTGGGCCCGCGCGGCCGGTGTCCCGGTGCGGTTCTGCGACCTGCCCGCCGCCGTCACGCTGGCCCCGTCCGGCACCCGCCGGAGCCTCGCCGCGCCGCCCGCCGACGAGCGACGCGGCGACGTGCCCGACGACGCGCCTGGCGCCAAGCCAAGTCGG
>NZ_JBBEOI010000331.1 GCF_037860755.1 Aquipuribacter hungaricus
TTGGCCTCCGACTTGTGCCGCCGGGGCGGCGGGTGCCGCGGGGGCAGGTGCCGCCGGGGCGGCGGGTGCCGTCGGGCCGGCCGTGACGGTGGCCGGGGTGCTGGCCTGCGGGGTCACGGGGACACCGGCGGCCGTGGGGCTCGTGACGACCTCGGGCGCCGAGGGCACCGACGGGGCCGTGGGGCGGGCCGGGGCGGACGGGGCCGCAGCGGGGGCGGCGCCGGACGACTCGAAGTTCTCGCGGACCTTGCGGACCACGGGTGCCTCGATGGTCGAGGACGCCGCACGGACGTACTCGCCGTTGTCCTGCAACCAGGACAGCAGGTTCTTGCTGGTGAGTCCGAGCTCCTTGGCGAGCTCGTGCACGCGGACCTTTGCCACTTTTCTCCTGTCTGTGGTCCGCAGCCAGGAGGGCACGGACCGGGTTCAGCGGGTGCTGTTCATCGCAGCGCGCTCATGGGGTGCTCATACCTCGTCGACCCACTTCCGGTTGGGTTGGACACGTGCGGTGGCGCGCTCCTCGTGCGGTGGCTCCCCGGCCTCGTCCAGCAGCAGGTGCACCGCTGAGAGGTCGACGGCCCCGGGGAGCCTGAGGGCCCGGCCGGCCGCCTTGCGGCGTACGGCGAGCTCGAGGCACCCGCGGTCCCGGTGGAGCCAGGCGCCGCGCCCCGGTCGGACGGCGGCGGGGTCGGGCACGGCCGTGGGCCGTCCGTCGACCTCGCTCCCGACGATCCGGAGGAGGACCGACCTCGGTGCGGTGGACCGGCAGCCGATGCACGTGCGGACAGGTCCGTCGGACGGGTTCTCCGGCGGCTGCGCGCGCGTGGACGGTTCCGTCCCACCTTGCGAGGCCTCGACGAGTGTAGCCCTGTCCGAGCCCGGACCGGACCTCCGGCGGGTCACGACCGGCCGGGGTCGTCCGCCGCCTCGTCGGAGCGGATGTCGATCCGGCACCCGGTGAGCCGGGCGGCGAGGCGGGCGTTCTGGCCCTCCTTGCCGATGGCCAGCGAGAGCTGGTAGTCCGGCACGTGCACCCGCACCTGCATGGTGACCGGGTCGACGACCTCGCTGGACAGCACCTTGGCCGGGGACAGCGCCGCGGCCACGTAGCGCGCCGGCTCGTCCTCGTAGTCGACGATGTCGATCTTCTCGCCGCGCAGCTCGGACATGACGCCGCGGACCCGCTGGCCCATCGGCCCGATGAACGCGCCCTTGGCGTTGAACCCGGCCCGGGGCGAGCGGACGGCGACCTTGGAGCGGTGCCCGGCCTCGCGGGCCACGCCCATGATCTCCACGGTGCCGTCGGACAGCTCGGGCACCTCGAGGGCGAACAGGCGCCGCACGAGGTTGGGGTGGCTGCGCGACAGCGTGATCTGCGGGCCCTTCATGCCCTTGGCGACGGACACGACGTAGCAGCGGACCCGGTCGCCGTGCTTGAGGTCCTCGCCGGGGACCTGCTCCGCCGGCGGCATGATGCCCTCGACGTCGCCGAGCTGGACCCGGACGTAGCGGGGGTCGCGGCCCTGCTGGACCTGGCCGGAGACGATGTCGCCCTCGCGGCCCTTGAAGTCGCCGAGCACGCGCTCGTCCTCGGCGTCGCGGATGCGCTGGAGGATGACGGAGCGGGCGGTCGACGCGGCGACCCGGCCGAAGCCGGTCGGGGTGTCGTCCCACTCCCGCAGGACCTTCCCGGTCTCCTCGTCGCGCTCCTGCGCCATGACCGCGACCCGGCCGCTGCTGCGGTCGAGCTCGATGCGGGCGTGCTCCTGGGAACCCTCCGTGCCCTGGTAGGCCAGCAGCAGCGCCTGCTCGATGGTGCTCAGCAGCACCGCCAGCGGGATCTCGCGCTCGGCCTCGATGAGGCGCAGGGCGGACAGGTCGACGTCCATCAGGCCTCCTCGGTCTTCTCGTGCTCGTCGGTCTCGTCGTGCAGGTCGTCGTCGTGCACGTCGTCCTCGAGCTCGTCGTCCTCGAGCTCGTCGTCCTCGAGGTCGTCGTCCGCCAGGTCGTCGGCGTCGTCGTCCCCGGCGTCGTGGGCGGCCAGGTCGCGGAACTCCACCTCGATGACGCCGCGGACCACCTCGTCCCACCGCAGGTCGACCCGCTCCTCGCTGGTCGCCGGCTGCTTCCAGGCCGGCTTGCCGCGGGTCACGGTGACCAGCAGCACGAGGCCCTCGTCCGTCACCTCGACGAGCCGACCCGTCAGCGGGTCCTGCCCGTCCCGCTCGGCGCGGACGAGCCGGGTGCGGGCGCGCAGCCAGTGGCGCCGCTCGGTGAGCGGCCGGTCGACGCCGGGGGTGGTGACCTCCAGCGCGTACGGGTCCTGGCCGAGCACGTCGGAGGCGTCGAGCGCGTCGCCGACCTCGCGGGAGGCCTCGGCCACCCGGTCCAGGTCGGCGGAGCCGGTCTCGCTCTCGGGCAGGTCGACGACCACCCGGACGAGCCGACGGCGGCCGACGGTGCTGACCGCCACGTCCTCCAGGACCAGGCCGGCGCGCTGCACCACGGGGTCGAGCAGCGTGGTGAGCTGCTCGTTGTCGGTGGGCACGGTCGGGGCTCCTCGGTCAGGGCGGGCGGGCAGACCTCACAGTATCCAGCCATCCGGGCGTGCGCCGGTACCGGAGCGGGCCGCCGGTCCCGCCGGGGTCTGGGACGATCGGGCCGTGCCGGGGACTGGTGGTGGGGACGCACCGGCACCCGGTCGGCGCTCGTTCCTGCGCCTCGCGGGCGCCCTCGGCCTCGGCGGCGCGAGCATGCTGGCCACCGGCTGCTCCGCCTCCGACCGGGAGGCCCTGCTCGACGTGGACCCCCGGGACGTCCGGCTCGACGAGGGCGTCCTGCCGCGCGCTGCGCCGCCCGGCCCGAGCGCGCGCGAGCGACGACGACGGTCGGTGCGCTCCGGCAGCCTGGCCGCGCTCGCCGTCCTGGGCGGGCCCGCACCGGACCCGGCCGCCGGCCCCGGTGGGTCGGTGGCCCTCCCCGGCCTGCTGCCCGGACCCAAGTCGGATCGTAGC
>NZ_JBBEOI010000332.1 GCF_037860755.1 Aquipuribacter hungaricus
TGGGTGTGTCAACCCGAACTGGCCCCAGGGTGGCGCCTCGAAGTGGCCCCACCGAAGGAGACTGGGTCCGTGGCTCCCTGGCGGCCGGTTAGTAGCAGTTGCGCTCTGGCGACGAGCGTCGATAGCAGTGAGCCCCGACCCCCGGCGGCGGAGGTCGGGCTCACTGGTTCAGATCAGGCCCGGGCGTCGACTCGGGTCACGGCGCTGCCCTTGGTGAGGTAGTCCAGGGCCTTGCTGATCATGTCTTGGAACGCCTGCCCACTGTCGTCACCCGCGCGGATGAGAAGGGCGTGGAAGTAGTCCGGGGTGACGTCGCCCTCGATCGCCCCTCGCTGCCGGTCGGCCATGAGTTGGGAGGCCAGCTGGGACGCAGCCTTACCGTCCTCGCCGCTGAGACCTGCCGTCTCATGGAAGGTCATCGTGTCGCCCTGGGCTGTCACGGTCATCCCGAAGGCGTTGAGCAGGAAGCTGCGGTCGGACGCGGTCAGTGATCCAACGAGGGCCTCGGTGTGTGTCGGTCCCGAGGGGGTGGCCCTGGCTGAGGGGGCGGCGGCGGTGCTGCCTGCCCGGTTGATGTAGGACGGCGGCGTGGCGCTGCTGATCTGCATCGTTTTGCTCCTTTCGATCGCCTGCCGTATCGGCAGGAGTCAGGGCTGGATGAAGCCGATGGTGATGCGGTTGTTCGCGCCGTAGACAGGCGGGTTGATGGCCTTCGTGGTCGGGCTCGACAGGTAGAAGCGGTAGTAGAACTTCGTCGTGCTGCTCAGCCCGTTGAAGGCGGACGTCCAGCCGCCCGCGCCGTTACCGGTGACGGCTGTGCAGATCCGGGCGACCCCGGTGCTGGGCTCGTTGCAGATCTCGACCTGCATGGTGGTGCCGGTGGGGATGCTGCTGTTGAAGGAGTAGGCGTACCCGACCTGGTTGATCGTGCCGGTGGGCGTGACGGTGGAGGCCACCGAGGGGCTGCTGTAGTAGAAGTTCGTCTGGTAGACGGTCGGCGCGACCACGAACTTGGCGTCGTTGTACTGGGTCGCGGCCTGGGCGGGGCTGGCGACCAGGGCGGCGGTGGCGAGGACGAGGCCGAGGCTCGTGGCGGCTCGGGCGAGGATGGACTTGATCACGATGAGGCTCCCTGAATGGTCCGGTTTGTCGGGCTGGCGCTCACCCCTTCGGCCGATCAAGGTCTCGCCTTGAGTCCCCGACAGGACCAGTTCCCGGAAGCGCTGACTGAGGCCTCGCGAGGCGCCGCCCTCTCAGGGCTGGGTCTCAGCGCGCGCCCTGGTGGGCGAGGGTGTGGGCGAGTCGGTAGGACTGGGTGCCGGTCTCGATGATGTTGGCGCCGAAGGTGAGCCGGTCGACGATGGCGGCGCAGAGGCGCGGGTCGGTGAAGGTCTTGGTCCAGCCGGAGAAGGACTCGTTGCTGGCGATGGCGACGCTGTTCTTCTCTTCGCGTTCTGTGAGGACCTGGAAGAGGAGCTCGGCGCCGCGGCGGTCCAGGGCCATGTAGCCGAGCTCGTCGATGCAGAGCAGGTCGACGCGGCCGTAGCGGGCGATGGTCTTGGCCAGGACCTTCTCGTCGGCGGCCTCGACGAGCTCGTTCACCAGCTTCGTGGCCAGGGTGTACTTGACGCGGTAGCCGGCTTCGGCGGCCGCGGTGCCCAGGCCGATGAGCAGGTGGGACTTGCCGGTGCCGGAGTCCCCGATGAGGCAGAGGGGGTGCCCGTCGCGGACCCAGGCGCTGGTGGCGAGGGTGTGGATGGTGGCGGGGTTGACGTTGGGGTTGGCGTCGAAGTCGAAGTCCCCGACCCACTTGTCGCGGGGGAACCCGGCGGCCTTGACCCGGCGGGCCGAACGGCGGCGGGCGCGGTCGTCGCACTCGGCCAGCAGCAGCTCGGCGAGGAACCCGCGGTAGGTCAGCTGCTCCTTCTCTGCCGCGGTCAGCATCTCCTGGGCGCGGGCCCGGATCGTGGGTAGACGCAGGTCCCGGCAGGCCTGCTCGACGGCGGCGTCCGCGGCCTGGTCCGTCATGCCCCGGCGGCGCCGCAGGGCCGGCGCCGCCGGCGGCGCAGCAGGTCGTGCGGTTGGGCTGGTGGTCATGAGACCTGTCCTTCCGAGGACGCCCGCGCCGCGTTGGTGGCAGCGGGCGGGGTGCGGCGGCGGGTGAGGAGCTCGTCGTAGGCGGTGACCGTGGGCGTAGGCCGGGCGTCCGGGGGCAAGCCCGCGATGACGGCGGTCGCATCGGCAAGGCGGCGCTCGGTGAGCGACGCGACCCGCGCCGCTGGCAGCCGTGCGGAGTCGGCGTCCGCCGTGGCCCTCATGTTCGAGGTGCCTTCGGAGGGTCGCTGGTCGGCGATGCGGCGGGCCTCGACGGCGACGACGTCGGCTCGGACCGCCCCGACCCCGAGGGCCGCGGTGAGGCCGTCGACGACGTCGACCGCGGCCAGGTGCCGGTGCATCAGCAGGACCTCCACCAGCTCCCGGGTCCCCGCAGCGTCGCCGTGGGCTCTGCGGGCCGCGGCCCAGAACGCGTCGTGGGCGCTGGTGAACGCGCCGCAGGCCCGGGCCTGGACCAGCGCGGTCGCGCCGGGCAGGGCTCCCGGCTTGTGGGCCAGGACCTCCAGGTAGTGGTCCAGCAGCAGCGTCGCGGACCCGCGGACGGTGGACCGCTCGTGGCGGGCCACCTCCGCCCGCCCGTCAAAGACGACCAGCTCGTCCGCGCGCAGCAGCACCCGGACCCGACGCCCGACGAGGCGTGCGGGGACGGAGTAGTGGCACTGACGGACCGTGATCCGGGCGTGGCGGTCAACCCGCGGCGTCAACGACAGCCCGGCCTCGAAGGCCTCCCGCGGCAGCGGCCGCAGGTGGGGCTGCTCGAGCGCGAAGTCCTGCCCGACGGTCCGGACCCGGTTCGCGATCCGGCGGTCGTCGTCGAGGTTGTCGTAGCGGGCGAGGCGGGCGTTGAGCTCGGCGATGGAGGCGACCTTGGGGACCGGGACCAGGTGGGTGCGGCGGAA
>NZ_JBBEOI010000333.1 GCF_037860755.1 Aquipuribacter hungaricus
CTCGGCCTCGGCGGCCTGCCGGGCGGCGGGAGGGGTCTGGGCCGCCTGCGCGGCGGTGAGCGCGGTCTGCGCCTCGGTCGCGGCGGCGGCGTCCCGGTCCCGCTGGCGGCCCGCGGCGGCCACGGCGGAGTCCAGCGCGGACTCGTTGGCCTCGACGACCTCCAGCGTGCTCGCCAGGGCGGTGCGGGCCGAGGCGACGCTGACGCGGGCCTCGGCGGCCTGCGCCTCGGTGGCGACGGCACCGTCGTCTGAGGTGGTGAGCCCGGCGGCGCGCTCGGCGGCCACCAGGGTCGCCTCGGCGGCGTCGAGGTCGAGCTGGGCCAGGCGGGGGTCGAGCCGAGCGAGGACCTGCCCGGGGACGACCCGGTCGCCCACGGCCACGTCGACCGCGGTGACCTCGCCGGACCCGGTGAAGCCGAGCGTGACCGGTCGACCCGCGGTGAGGGAACCCGTCGCCGCGACGGTCGAGGTGAGGTCCATCCGCTCGACGGGCACGTCCGTCTCGCCGAGCACCTCGCCCGGGCCCCCGTCGAAGCCGGCGCCGGCGTCGCCGACCAGCCCCGACACGAAGCGCACGCCGAGGAACCCGGCGACGCCGAGCACCAGCAGCACGGCCAGCACGACGCCGACCACGACCATCCACGTCCGCGTGCGACGGCGGCGTCGCAGGTCCCCCCCGGGTTGCATGGGGTGACTGTGGCAGGTGGTGACCGGGGCGTCGACGCCTACCCGGGAAGTCGGTAGCCCCCCGGCGCGGCGACGGCGAGGCCGTCGGCGAGGAGGCTGTCCAGGCACCGCCGGGTCTGCGCCGGTTCGTCCCCGACGGCCTCGAGCGTCTCGGTCGGCACCGTGCCGTGCTCGGCGCGCAGCTCGGCCAGGAGGAGGCCGCGGACGAACCGGTCGGTGCCCAGCCACGCCTGCGGGCGCGTGGTGCGGGGCCGCACGACCCGCGTCCCAGGGGCGTGGGTCTCGACGGCGTCGGTCCCGGACGCCCGGCTCTCCTCGCCGGCCGCCCAGGCGCACCGCGCGCCGACCGGGCAGGTGCCGCACCGTGGCGCCCGCGCCGTGCACACCGTGGCGCCCAGCTCCATGACGGCGGCGTTCCAGCGGGCCGACCGGGCGGCGTCGTCCGGCAGCAGCGCCTGCGCCCGCGCGGTCTCGGCGCGGGTCGGGGCGCCGGGCGGCGCGTCGACGCCCTCGGTGACCCGGGCGAGGACGCGCCGGATGTTGACGTCCAGCACCACGACCCGCTCCCCGTTCGCGAACGCCGCGGTCGCCGCCGCCGTGTACGGCCCGACGCCCGGCAGGCCGAGGAGCTCGGTGCTGGTGCGGGGGAGGACGCCGCCGTGCTGGTCGCGGACGACGGTCGCGGCCTGGTGCAGGCGCAGCGCCCGGCGGGGGTAGCCGAGCCGGTCCCACATCCGCACCGCCTCCCCGGCGGGGGCGTCGGCGAGCGCGGTCGGGGTGGGCCACCGCTCGAGCCAGGCGAGCCACCGCGGCACGACCCGGGCGACGGGGGTCTGCTGGGACATCACCTCGCAGACCAGCACCGCCCACGCGTCGACGCCCGGCGCCCGCCACGGCAGGTCCCGTGCCGCGCCCGCGTACCAGGTGACGACGTCGTCGACCAGGCCGCCGGCGTCCACCAGGTGCATGTCCCCGCCCAGGTCGCCAGCGGCGACCACGTCTGCGGGCTGCCTGCCTGCGCCGGAGCCGACGGGACAGGCGCCTGGGCCGGGGCCGACGGGACCAGCGTCAGGTCCGGCGGGCCGCTCGCTCAGACGTACCGCTCGAGGATGCTGGTCTCGGCCAGGCGGGACAGGCCCTCGCGGACGGCGCGGGCGCGCGACAGCGTGAGCCCGTCGACGCCCTGCAGGTCCTCGACCCCGGCCGCGAGCAGCTTCTGCAGGCTGCCGAACCGCTCGACGAGGCGGCCCACGACGACGTCCGGCAGGCGCGGCAGGCGGTGCAGCATCCGGTAGCCGCGCGGGCTCACCGTCGCGTCCAGGCCGGGCTCGCCGACGGGTGGGGCCACGCGCAGCGCGACCTGCTCGAGGCTGAGCAGCTGCGAGGAGTCCAGCGACGCCAGGCCGGCCAGCGCGGCCTCCGTCTCGGCGACCGTGCCCTCGGGGCCGACGTAGTCGCGCACCACGCTGCGCAGCTCCAGGCCGAAGCCGGTGATGAGCTCGTCCATCTGGAGCTCGACGAGTCGGCCGTCGCTGCCGAGCTCCACGACGTAGCCGCGGACCTCCTCGCTGATCCGGCGCACCATCTCCGCCCGCTGCAGCACGGTGGCGACGTCCCGGACGGTGACGAGGTCCTCGATCTCCAGCGCGGAGAGGTTGCCGGTCACCTCGTCCAGGCGCGAGGCGTAGCGCTCGAGGGTGGCCAGGGCCTGGTTGGCGCGGGCGAGGATGGCGCCGGAGTCCTCGAGCACGTGGCGGCGCCCGTCCAGGTACAGCGCGATGAGCGTCATGGACTGCGAGACGGAGATGACGGGGAAGCCGCACTGCTTGGACGCCTTGTCCGCGGTGCGGTGCCGGGTGCCGGACTCGGGCGTCTCGATGCGCGGGTCGGGGACCAGCTGGACGCCGGCACGGACGATGTTGCCGCTGCCGGTGTGGTCGATGACGATCGCGCCGTCCATCTTGGCGAGCTCGCGCAGGCGGGTCGCGGAGAACCCGACGTCGAGGACGAAGCCGCCGGTGCACATGTCCTCGACGGTGTCGTCGAGGCCGAGGACGATGAGCGCGCCGGTCCGGCCGCGCAGGATGCGCTCGAGGCCGTCGCGCAGCTGGGTCCCGGGCGCGACGAGCGCGAGCACCTCGCGCAGCCGTTCGTCCGTAGCGTCCACAGCAGGGCCCCCGTGGGTCGTGCCCGCGCCGTGTCCACCCGCCGCAGGTCTGCCCGCAGTGTAGAGCCCGGCCGCCCCGGCGGGCAGGCCGTGAGGCTCAGGCCCGGCAGCGCCCGGCCCGGCTGCGCCCCGGCCCGGCCGCGCCCCA
>NZ_JBBEOI010000334.1 GCF_037860755.1 Aquipuribacter hungaricus
ACCGCCCTGCGCGCGCACCGGCTCGCGCGCGTGCAGCAGGTGCGGGCCGCCCTCGCCGACCTCGCCGACCCGGCGGGCGCGGGCGGGCCGGACGACGACGGGCTCGTGGTGGCCGTGGTCGCCGCCGTCTACCCCGACGTCGACGACCCCGTCCTGCTCGGGGCGGCCGCGCGCACGGTCCGGGCGACCCTGGTCCACCTGGGGCGAGTGTGAGCGACGACGCGGCCGGGACGAGCCGCTGGCAGGTGCTCGGCGAGCGCAGCCTATACGAGAGCCCGTGGGTGACGCTGCACCTGCTCGACGTCGTCCACCCCGGCGGCCACCGCTACGAGCACCACGCCGTGCGCTCCACCGCCGCGGCGGTCGCCTGTGCGGTGCGGCGGCCGGACGGTGCGGTGCTGCTCATGTGGCGGCACCGGGTCGTGCCTGACGCGTGGGGCTGGGAGGTCCCGGCCGGACGGGTGGAGCCGGGCGAGGGCGTCGAGGAGGCCGCGGCCCGGGAGACGCTGGAGGAGACCGGGTGGACCGTGCGGGACGTGCGCCGGCTCACCGGCTTCCACCCCCTCGGCGGCAGCGCCGACCAGCGGTTCGAGGTGTGCCTGGCAGAGGCGGGGGAGCAGGTCGGCCCGCACGACCCGGTCGAGGCGGACGAGGTGGGCTGGTTCTCCCCGGCGCAGGTGCGCGCGCTGCTCACGGACGGGCAGGTGCAGGAGGGCCTCAGCGTGGTGGCGCTGCTGTGGCTGCTCAGCGGGCTCGACGGGTGAGGCGCTCCGCGTCGAGGATCGTCACGGCGCGGGCCTCCAGGCGGAGCCAGCCGCGCCCGGCGAAGTCGGCGAGGGCCTTGTTGACCGTCTCCCGGCTGGCGCCGACGAGCTGCGCGAGCTCCTCCTGCGTGAGCTCGTGCGCGACGAGCACCCCGTCCTCGGACTGGCGGCCGAACCGGCTCGCGAGGTCGAGCAGGGCCTTGGCGACCCGGCCGGGCACGTCGGAGAACACCAGGTCGGCGAGGGCCTCGTTGGTGCGCCGGAGCCGTCGTCCGAGCGCGGCCAGCAGCGACAGCGCCACGCGGGGCTGGTCGAGCAGCGGCACGAAGTCGTCGCGGGTGAGGGAGTGCACGCGGGCGTTGGACACCGCGACGGCGGTGGCGACGCGGGGCCCCGGGTCGAACAGGGACAGCTCGCCGAACATCTCGCCCGGGCCGAGGATCGCCAGCAGGTTCTCGCGGCCGTCGGCGGCGCGGCGGGCGAGCTTGATCTTGCCGGTCTCGATGACGTAGAGCGCGTCCCCGGGGTCGCCCTCGTGGAAGAGCCGGTCCCCGCGGGCCAGCTCGACCGCCTTCATGCGGCCGATGATGTCGGTGGCCGACTCCTCGTCGACCGCGGCGAGCAGCGGTGCCCGACGCAGGATGTCCTCCGCCATGCGACCTCCCTGGCTCGTGCCGGCAGCAGCGATCATGCCGTAGGAGGAGCCTGCGCGCTGCCTGCGGACGGTCACGGGTCCCGGCGCGTCAGGCGAGGGCCGCGTGGCCGGGCGCGGGGACGGGTCCGGTGCCCGCTGCGGGGGCCTCCGCGGCGTCCGACGCGTGGTCGTCGACGGCGCCGTCGCGCGCCAGGCAGGCGTGCAGGGCGGCGGTCACGGAGTCCAGCTCCTGCTGCAGCGCGCGGCTGCGGCGCACCAGCACGAGCGCGACGTCGCGGAGCCGGCCCAGCTGGGCACCCGGGTCGGTGGGGACGCCGCCGACCAGGCCGAGCACGTCCAGGCCCGCCGGGGGAGGCACGAGAGCCGTCAGGCCGTCGTCGTCACCGAGGGTGCTCGGCGACCACGCCGCCGCGGCGGGGGAGGGCGGGGCGGGGCGGACCGCCGCCGGGACGGGGCAGGCGTAGAGCAGCCCCGCGACCTGCAGGTCCGTGCGGGCCTGGACCAGGCGCTGCCAGTAGCCGACGCCGCGCAGCTGCTCCACCAGGTGGCGGCGGCGGGCACGGAGCTCCGCCGCACCGTCGAGGCGCTCCGCGCGCGGTGCGCGGGAGCGGTCTGCCTGCCTGGGGATCTGCATGTCGGGCCTCTCGGTCGCCTGTCCCGGCCGGGGGCGGCCGCCGTGCTGCCGGGGTCTCTCCCCGGCACCGGTGATGTCGTCCGGCCGCCCCCCGTGCTGGAGGACGGTCACGCCGCGTCACCCGGAGGGCGCACCTGCTCGTACCCTGGCCAGGTGCCGGTCCCCCCAGGAGACGTCGAGGGGGGCGCGACGTCCACCTCGCGCACGGCCCTGGTGCGGCGCGCCCGGAAGGTGCACCGGCTCCTCGCCGACCGGTACCCGGACGCCCGCTGCGAGCTCGACTTCGGCGACCCGCTGCAGCTGCTGGTGGCCACGGTCCTGTCCGCGCAGAGCACCGACCGGCGCGTGAACTCGGTGACGCCCGCCCTGTTCGCCCGCTACCCGGACGCCGCGGCCTACGCCGGTGCCGACCCGGTCGAGCTCGAGGCGATGGTCCGGCCGACCGGCTTCTTCCGCGCCAAGTCGGCGAGCCTCGTCGGCCTCGGCGCGGCGCTCGTCGAGCGCTTCGACGGGCAGGTGCCCGGCCGGCTCGAGGACCTCGTCACGCTGCCCGGCGTCGGGCGCAAGACGGCCAACGTCGTGCTCGGCGACGCGTTCGGCATCCCGGGCATCACCGTGGACACCCACGTCGGCCGCCTCGCCCGGCGGCTGGGCTGGACCGGGCACGAGGACCCGGTCAAGGTCGAGGCCGACCTGGCCGGGCTGTTCCCCCGCCGGGACTGGACGATCCTCTCCCACCGGCTGATCTTCCACGGCCGGCGCACCTGCCACGCCCGTAGGCCCGCCTGCGGTGCCTGCCCCGTGGCCCGGCTGTGCCCGTCCTACGGCGCGGGCGAGACCGACCCCGTGCTGGCCGCGGCGCTGGTGACGACCGAGGGGCGACGGTGAGCGCGACCGCCGGCAGCCCCGACGAGGGCCGGGCGCCGCGGCGGCGGCAGGGGCCCGACG